>NZ_NPIZ01000110.1:0-43739 GCF_002251185.1 Prevotella sp. P5-126 | reverse complement strand
AACCCATTGTTCCTTTTCCGTCAGTGGCAATTCCCTTGAATACCTTATTGGCATATCTCCTGAGATTATGGCATACGGGTATCATCGTGGAATCAACGAATGTTATGCCAGTACATCTTCCGAAAGCTCCCAGATTAAGGAAGAACATGAGCTGGAAGAACACGCGGCTTTCCAACTCCACAAAGCGGTTGTACGACACAGCTTTCGGAAAATAAGACTTCATCGTACCCTTAATAAAGAACAGGTAGTAGTGCTTGAAATTGCGGAATGTACCGAAATGGAAATACAACAGAATCGTCATGATTTCACTGTCGGACAACGATGCTGCACGCCGTCTACGCTTCACTCCGCTATTGTCTTCCAGCAAATTTCCTGCATTTTCTGCATCAAAATGTTTGCAAAACTCGTCTATAATACAAAATAATTCTGTAACTTTGCAATCGGTAGTCATATTAAATATTTTTGTAACTATTTGATTTTCACCTATAAAGGTACAAGATATTTATGAGACTACCAACTTTTTTATAAACTATTTCTTATCCCGAACTGGGGTATAGTATTTTGAGAGTGTACAAGTTTACTTTAAAAGTTTATGGGTACTGCTACATAGTGATTTACATTCATAACTGTTCTTTGGGTTTCCGTTCAGATTTCTGTTTTTTATGAGAACAAAAGTGATAGCCAGCTTATGAATTCCGACTATCACTTTTATCTAAAAAACACAATATTTACCTGACTTCCTCACCTCTGCCATTGATGATAACACCTCTACATTCTGAGTCCTCACAAAGGTAGAGGTCGTAGGCTATAGCTTTGATGCTACTATATATTGGAGGTGTGATAACCTTACCTTCTGGAGACATCAGACCGTACCAATCATATTCCGTCTCATACTGTTTGCAGCGAGCGACTGCATGTATAGGAGATGGCACAGAATTCATTTCTTCACTTGTCACGTTGCCTTCATCGTCATAGTTCTTTGTTGACTCGTAACGCAACTCGTTGGTCTCGTATGTCAACTGCTCCACATTGTAGATATAGAAGTCATTGATGAGCTTGCCCTGCAAGGTATATCTGCGAATGATATGGTCGGGAGTAATCTCGGTAATCATTTCATCCAATATACTGTATTTGGCTTCGGTGAATGGGAAAACAGTACCCATAGAAGCGTTCAACACACTTTGCTTTTTGCCCTGAGTGATAATCCAGAAAGTATCAACTGGCTCTATTGCATCATATTTGGTAGTCAACACCCAGTTTCCCTGCTTGTCAATCAGACCTACAGTGTTGAGGTCGCTATTTGCAATAACACAATGATTGTTGTGAAACACATAGCCGTCATACTCTGGATTGTATGGAGTCTTTAGGTCTATGGCTACTTTTCCTTTTGCATCAATGAACTTCAGCCATCCATTATCATCGACACAAGCCAGACCGTCGGAAAATATCCACGCATGGGCATACTGAGGCTTGATAGCTACCTCACCAGTCAGAAGGCTTAGATAACCACGTTTGTCTCCACTCTTGTAGCAAGCGAGCGTGTCCCTACCCAACGGCTTGAACAGCCAGTCAATATCTGTAACTGTTTTCTTGCCGTCAGCGTTCTTTACATAGCCAGGGTTGTCATACAAATGGAAGTAGGTGACTCCTCTAGAGAGTTTCATAGTATCAAAAACACATTCTTTAGCTCTGTACTTCCAAGGAAGTTCCTCATAGAACGCATGACAAACACTATACACCACAGCAGCGGTCAGCATCACCATAATGACAGCAAAGGACGAACCGACAACACGGCGTATGAACTTGCCATACTTGGAGTCGTCCTTCATGCCTAATATTGTCGTAAACCAGTTGGCTATACAGGCAAGGATGGCGGTAAATCCGTGCCAAAACAATACGAAAGCTCGTTTCATGGATGTCGATTTCATTTGTTTTCCTCCTCATCAAAGGCTTCATCAGCCATGTTTGCATATAGGTTGCGGCGCTCTGATTCAGATGCCGGAGCCGCACAACAACCTTTCATCTCTGCTGTTTTCCACTTTGCCAGACGACCGAAGAGATTCATACGGGTGCTACTGTCTTTCTGCATCGAAGCACGTGTTCCCTCATTGCTGTAGTCAAAGTTTCGGGCATTGCGGATAGACATTGACATGGCCACCTCTACAGAGTCTTGGTTGGCTCCCATATAAGTAAATGTCCATCCCTCGCCACGCAGCCGTTCCACAAGTTCCTTAATGGTCTTGCCGTTATACTCGCGAGAGGCATTCTCCATACCGTCCGTGATGATGGTAACGACCACCAAAGCATCCTTCATGCCCTGTATATGCTTGTGCATACCAGTCAGCGTCATGCCCATAGCGTCGTAGAGTGGGGTTGTACAACATGGCTGGAAATCCTCTATATTCAGCGGCTTGGCTTCTGCCGCAGGTGTTTTGTCATACACATGCTTTGTCTCACAACTACAGAATGTCACCAACGACACGAAATGGTCCTGAGTATCGGCAAACTTCTCTTGCGCCTTTTTTATGCCAGCTAAGGTTTCGTTGAATCCTTCAACAGCGGCTTGACGTATGCACTCCATCGAACCGCTACGGTCGAGGATGATTACATTGAAGACCTGGGTCTTCTGGATTTCTTTCTTTACTTCCATTTTCTTTTATTTTTATATTGTTAGTCAAATGAACGCATAGTCTTGATGAAGGTTAATCGTACCATGCCAAGAATCTCTATCGCCTTGTCAAGGCAAGTTTTCAAACTCTCCTCGCCATTATAATAGAACTCGCAACCTGCCGAGACATTCTTCAATGTCTGGTCTATATAAACCTTGGCAAGCTTGATTTCGCGAGTTATCTTGTTGCAGACTGCAAGGACTTTGGTTTCTTCCCCTTCATTAACCTCATACATTTGGGGGAATACGACAACAAGATAGTCTTCATCGTCTGAACTTGATCCCATCACATAGAACGTTTTCATCTGATAGCGGATAAATATGTCACCTTCATCATCAATCTGAGGCTTGAACCCTAGAGACTGTAGTACTGAGACTACCATTTCATGTCTTGTCATAATACTTGTCGTTTAGTCGTTGTTATCGTTATCGGAACTTTCATCGCTCTCGCCATTATCAATCTTTTCAATAGAGTCGCGAGCGAACATCAAAGCAGCAGCAAGGTGAAGAATCATATGACGGATCACCTCCTCCAGGTCTTCGTTGCCAAGAAGGTCACGTTCGTAGAATAGCCAGAGCCCCTTGCCAAGGGTGTATGCCTTGACGTATTTAAGGGAGGAGTTGATTTTCTCTTTAAGTGCGTTATAGCCTTCCTTGTTATCTTCCTCCAGATCGTAAATGCCTGGAACAGAGATATTGAGGAAGTCCTCATCATCTTCGTTGTACATATAGAGAAAGTTGATACCCTCATAATAAAAGTGATAACCCAACGATTCGTTGTCTTCCAAGTTAAAGCCCAAGTTTTCAAAGGCTGCCAAAATCTTTTCTTTCATCTGATTTAATTTTTATGGTTATTACTATTGTTATCTAAAGCCTATGGTTACAGGTTTGAGTCCTTTGTCCTTTGGGGAGAACTCGCTCCTCACACGCTCATATTCTCGAAGTGACTTGGTGCTAACAGAAGGACTTCTGGTCGCTATGATTTCTACCAATACTTCCTGCGTGATACCATGTTTCTTTCCGTCAGGGCTCTTGATGGTCTCGTTGAACTTCTTGCGAGCTGCCGACTTGACGATATAGCTGATGTCAGAGCAGTTGTAACCGTTGGTCAATTCGGAAAGATGGGTTGTGTCAATATCGCCTTCTGTGGGGAGTTTCGATAGTTCCAAGGCAAACAGACTCTTGCGTGCTTCCATGTCAGGCATGTCGATATACACCATTTCATCTATACGTCCTGTTCTCAGTACCGCCTTGTCTATGCGTTCTGGATGATTGGTAGCTGCGAGGACATAAACGCCTTTGTCGGAGGCATTGTTGAGCATGCAGAGAAACTCATTTACCTCGCTGTCATAATGTTGATTGCCCTCCTCACCCGAACGTTGTGGCACCATAGCATCAAACTCATCAAAGAAGAGCAAGGTAGGAGCGTTTTTCTCTGCTTCCTTGAAAACCTCGCCAATCTTCTGCTGTGTGCCGTGAACCCAAGTGCAAGCCAAGTCATCAGGAACGATCTTCATAAAATTGATGCCTACCTCCTCTGCCATCTTCTCCGCAAAGAAGGTTTTTCCACATCCTGCTGGGCCGTAAAACAGCATGGACGGAGGCTTGATGCCATAGACTTCGGCACATTCTCGGTTTTGGAGTACGTTGATGAATCCTTCCGTCACTATCTTCTTTAGTTCGTTCATGCCGGCAACATCACCGAAACCATTGCCTTTCTTCTTTAGTGGGGTGGGGTTCTGCTCTACGGCTTCTTTGACTACCTTCTTGGCCTGTTTTTCTGCTGTGTCGGAAGGTTCCTTTCTGCTGATGCGGCGCAACCAGTCTTTTTCTGCTTCTGTCGTATTCATGTGCATTCCTCCTCGTTTCGTTAGTTGTACTTCTATAAAGAAAGATAGGTAGAACAAGCATCTTCTATCATCATTCTTTTGTTTGACTGAAAAAAATCCCTTTCATCATCGTATGATAGCCATCATAGTCTGATGAAAGGGACTGAAAGATTTTGTTATTCTGCAATCTTTACACCTTGTGAGTCGGTGGATTATTCCTCCACTGTTCAATCATCCGCTTGCACCCATCCACAATATGTGAGGCCACACGCTGATACACGGCATCAGTCTGATAGTGCGGATCTATAACTGCGGTATCTGTACCAAATGCCAATTTGTCGAACATGACAATCCTGTCCCAATTCGCATAGTCAAGCACACGAGAAATGGCATTACGGTGTTCCGCATTAAAGATAACAATGCAGTCTGCCTCCTGCAACTTCTCACGAGTAATGGGTGTGGTCATGCCTTTCAGGTCATAGCCCAACTCTCTGGCAATTCGTACCATATTAGCGTCACGAGGGTTTTCTCCCCAGTCCAATGTGCCACGAGAGAACACTTCGATATTATTCATTCCCTCTTGTTCGAGCATCGATTTGAGTACACACTCGGCAAATGGACTTCTGCATGCATTGCCCGTGCAGACAAAGCAAATGGTATATTTCTGTTCCATGACTATTCTTATTATGAGGTTATTACTTTTTGTTGTTTCTCTTGCTTTGCTCGTTGATGACTTGCTTTCTTCGCTTAAACTCCTCGATGGGCATCGGCTCCTTGCCATCTCTCTCCGTGAGCTTATCATAGAAGGCATTAAGCACACGTAATATCTTTGAGGTGCCGTGGCCGCTTTCCTTCAGGTAGCCTTGCAGGGTCAGCGGCTCCTTTCCCTTATCTGCGCCATAGAACACCCAATAGGTGCTGAGAGCGATGTCTGTACGGTGCAGCCCCATGGCACAAGCGATATAGAAACCGCCTCGGTCGATGCGCTCACAAAAATCAGGAAACAACGACACCATACTTTCAACGACATCGGCACGGTTATCAACAGGGTAGTAGAAATACTCCATACCGTACTTTTCACAAAGGTTTTGCATACGTTGGTTCATGCCGTCATTGCGAAGGTCAATGATGGTATGAACGCCTGCGTCCTTGATAACTGGCCAGGCATAGCCCTGACTGCGTGATGACATTGTTTTTCCCCTTACACCTCCGTATGTAGGATGTATGTCGGGAATGTTGAGTGCAAGTATTCTGTTGATATTCATAGTATTTTTGGTACAACTTCTATTTATTCCTATCCGTCAACCATTCTATCAGTTGGTTCATCTCCTTGCTCAGTATACAAAAAGTTGCAGGAAGTTTATGAGGACGAATGACAACCATGCCGATGGTGTATTTGGGATTATCGACAGGGAAACATCCAACAAACGTAAATTCATCAGAAGTTCTTTTATTGTCATCACTTTGCCGTATGTTGTACATACCTGCCAGTTTTACACCTTCTGGAGCAAGTCGATGTTGTATTCCATTTTTCTCAAAAATGCCAGTAGCAATCTTCTTGACATATCCTAAAGATGACTTTTGGTGGTATATTTGATTGAAAGTCATAGCCAACTCTATGGCGTTACTCTTCGCTGTAGTATCACATGCTTGCCTCCATAAATCCGATCCATTTGGCATGGTCGTGAAAGCCTTGTACATTCCGATTCTCGACTTCATCAGTAACGCCTTTTCAAATGTAACTTTTCCATAACCACCTCTTCGCCAATTATGGTCACGTATTTTCAGACTATCACTGACTTCCAATATACCACATTCAGTATCGACTATTCTTCCTAAAGGCGTATTTGACTCCTCTAAACACCTTGCAGCTATAAAGGGTACAAAGATGTCTGTAGAACAGACCTTCTTCTTGAATGGAACATATACCATATCACCACACCCTTCACACTCACCGTCCAACATTTTCTCCAATGATGCCCAAGCTAATACTTCCGATGTTGTTGCGTCCAGGACTACAATCTGTCCATAGACACCTTCTGTTTCCAACATCATGTTTCTATCCAATAGGTAATAGCATGAGTCTATAAGTTCTTTGTCTGCTAATGGACAAATTTCAACACTATCGTTGAAATAGGAAACTTCTTTTCTCTGAGCATAGACACCTACGCAATAGAATATTAGCATGAATACTAATAAAGTTCTAAATGCTTGTTTTATTGTTTTCATTCCGTCTCTACATCTTTAGGTTGTACAATCAGTTCCAATCGCTTGATATCGTCTTCTGTCAGTTGGACATTCCCTCCATTTCTGTAATAGTCGAGCACTCTTTCTGCGCCATATCGGTCCAACACAGCATGTTCTTCTGCTTTCATGTAGTATTCTACAGCAAGTTGCTTGTTTGATTTGCCATTATCGTCAGGTTCATAATAGAGGTCGCCAAGAATCAGATAGGCGAGAGGTACACGATGAGCAATTATGCCAAGCTTTGTTGCATCTGCTCTCAGTCTGCCTTTCCAATCAGGTATGGTTAACAGCAGTTCAGCCAAAGAACAACCTTGTTCAGCCGCATCCTTAACCATGTTCATTCCTGATATGGTGTCACCTTTATCTATAGTTATAATTCCAAGAAGAGTTTTAGCTTCTGGTGAGCCATTATTGCATAGCACATGTTCCACGCTGTCTGTACCTTCTTGAATATAAGACTTATAGCCATCCATCAATAAAAATAGAGTTTTGTATTCATGTCCATCAGGCAAGCCGTAGATATAGTCATCCATGCGATTGATTGCTCCACGCCACTCAGCCATGTGAGCCATAGTAATCATTCCGAAGAAATCCTTTTTCACACCGATACCATCTCGATAACAATCTGCCAGTTTCAAATATGCCGAACCATCGCCCCAGCGAGCTTGATAGAGCAATGACATGACTGAGTCCTGCGGACTGACTGTCATGCTCTTCTGCTCTGTCAACTTCTGCGAACACAAAGTTTCCTCTATCACCATTTGCTCTGAGCAACTTGCAAGAAGCAACATTATTAATACGATCCATAAGAATCCCTTGAATCTCATATTCCAATACCCTAATCCGTGTCGGGCACAACTTCTAAGTTTGTTATTTGTTTGTTTATGAGATATAGAGTATAGAAGTAACTACGTCCTATCAAAAAGCCTCTAATCTTTCGAAATCCTTCTTGAAATCCGACATTCATATTCAATGTCGGTGAAATATACAAGGCATAATGCTATGCTTTAGGCTCATGTTGTACCGATTTGCTTATAAGCTCTTGAGTCTTGTCTCGATGATCATGGTTTTCTCGTAACTCTGTCAATATACTGCAAAACTCCTGCTCAGTCAATATCGTTTTGTATGGATTGCTCTTACCCTTTGTGTGATATAAAATCATACCACGTGTTGCCATTAAAGCTGTACGGAAACGCTCACTCTGTTCGAACATAGCATTATAGGCTTTGCGGACAAGAGCTGTGAATTCTCCGCTCTGTCGGTCTATAGCCTTTCCCTTCCACCATACTATCTGGTCAGTTTGCCATCCTGCCGAAGTCTGTTTCTTTGCATTTTTCCCTTTCATACTACATATTTGACGCTGTTTGTTTATGTCCTGCAGCTTCAATGATTGGAGAAAACCCTCCATACTGCCGCAGACAACGCCATCAAAACGGAAACCATTGCTGCAAAGGTTACTCAACACATCAGCAGGATAAGCATTCTTTGACCATATGTCTATAGCTTGCCCTCTCCATATCTGCCACTTTACTCTTATCTTTCTGAATATTGAAATCATATTCTTCGTTAATTTGTTACAAATAGTAAAACCTCTCGTAGTTGAACTGTGACAACTCACTTTGCGTGGTGTCCAATGCCTTCAAACGTTCTGGTATCTCATGTAGAGGTGTACCATTGTCCAGAAGCCTTCTTAGTTGTGTAAACATGAGACGGTTTGTCTTGTCCATGCTATCCTTATCAGTAACCACACCATACTTTTCTGCTTCACTCATCTCAGATATGATCATACCAGAGAACAAACCATGCAGCCCTTCCTTCTTTGCAAATTCCATGGCATGACACCATATACCGATGATGCCTCCACAATGTTTGCGAAGATAATAGGATTGCGGATGGCCTACAATTATACCGTCAAAGTCTTCTTCCTCATCGCTCTTGCGAAAGAACAAGCCTTTGTCTGAACCATGACCAAGCAGCATGATACGCTCGCTTGGAGACGTGTGGTGAAGCAGATGTCCCATCTCTTTGTTGGAGCAATCCGTTTCAATCAACCGTGCTCCCAACCCTTCATAAAGGATTGAGAGCATTTCGGTCGTTTTATCTGTCGGATGTATCACTAACATAGTCTTTCCTTTTGTCTCGTTTATGATAATAGGGAGAGAAAAGTAACCTCTAATCTATCACTTCATTGGCTTGACATCATCGAAAGTCATCTCTTTCTCTATCAAGAAAATCTTTGGTCAGTTTTACCAGTCTTTTGTTTGCAAGACACAGATGTTCCTGCAAGTTCTTCTTGACAGTATTGTTGTCTATCTTTCCTCTCTTGTAGTTCTTGATGAGCAGATTGATATTTTCGAGTTTACTTCTTAGCAACCATTCAAACAGTGTACCTTGCTCACGAGGCAGATCAGAATACCATTCATCAATGCTTTCACGATGTGCCCGATAGGTGGTTAGCGTGTACATATAGTCATCGTGAATGAGTTTAGTCGTCTCTATGTCATTACCCAAATCCGCCAGTTGCTTATATGCTTCTATCAATCGATAGTCAACTGGCATGACAGAACGCCAGGCAGCCATATTCATATCGGCTTGGGTACCACAGCTGTATGTTCCCATGACTCCATCAATCACCCGAAATAGTTTTTCGTAACTGTTAGGTTCTTGCCATTCACCACCTGTTTTTTCATAGAAGTGCTTCATCTGCAGTCGTGCTACCTCATGCCAGACAAAGGATGCGCTTGCTTCATCCATACCAGAATTGACCATACTTGCGTATGAATCGAACAGGGCAATAACGATAGAAATGGTGTCTTTGTAGTCTTTTGTAATCCACTTATTATACTCTTTATTGTCCATGCCCAAGTCTTCCAAACCGTAGCTACCAGTTTTGCTGTACGCTGTATCAGCGATGGATAGCAAGGAGTCAACCATATGTTCTGAACAAGTAACGTATGCCATCACTTTTTTCTTGTCAACATCCAGATGTTCCAAGACAAATGGAATGCTGTCTTTAGCAACCATCACCGTATCGGATTCCTGATTATCCAATCTGCTTTTGTTCCCCTTACAGGAAACTACGGAAAGGACAATCAGAAACAATACCGTCATTTTGAATATTGTAGTAGTTTTCATGTTGCTCATTTTTGTTATTCAATATCTATTCTTGCCACCTCATCCACATTTTTTATCTTACGGATATTTTCAATGGCTTGCTTTAGTTCGTTGGAAGAATGTACCTCAAAATCCACCGTGGTTTCCACAATGCGGTCTTGGGTTACTGTATGGAGTTCCGAAATGGAGAGGTTCTGTTGCTCTGTAATGCAAGCAACCACGTCACTGAGCAGATGATGACGGTCGATACCACGGATGCAGATACGGACGGGGAAAAGGAATTGTTCGTTCTCCTTGAAATCCACAGCTACAATGGTATCGCCCTGCTTGGATGCCTGACGGATAGCGGTGAGGCAGTTGCGCTTGTGGAGCGTAATCTGTCCCTCTGTATTCTTGAAACCGACGACTTCGTCTCCTGGCAACGGATGGCAGCAGGAACAACGCTTATACTCCATCTTTGGGCGGTCGGTGAAGAAAGAGCCCAAACTACGCTTTGCCTTATAGGTAAGCACATGGTTCTGCCATTCTGCTTCTGGTTCTGCATCCTCTGCAGTACCTATCTCTACACAATCGCCACGATGGAGCATCGTCTTCACAGAGGACAGTTTACCGTTGATACGTGCATACACGGCATGAAGTCCTACTTCGGTATGAATTTCGAAGGCAAAATCGAGTGCAGTGGCATACTTGGGCAGTACGATACATTTGCCTTTGGGTGTGAAAGCCATAATGTTATCATGGTAGAACGATGCCGTCACACCATCCATGTAGTCCATCTCGTTGGTGTGGTAGGCTATATCCTTGAGTACAGCCCTGAACTTTTCCAACCATGCCTTCAGGTTTTCCTCCGTGCGTTCAGCAGTACAGCCAAGGCGGTTGTTGCGTATCATACGTTCAGACGAGATATGCACTTCCTCCCATTGTCCCTTTGGATTGAGAAACTTCACATGGAAACTCTGGTAGCCGTTCTCCTTCGGAGCGTTGATATAATTGACCACAGAACAAGGACGCTCCTTGAAACAGTCGGACAATACGGCATAGATATGCAAACTCTGCTTCTTCTCCTCCTGCAAGCCGTCTGCCTTGTAGATGATACGCAGGTAATGCTTACTGTCGATATGTTCGAAATCACAACATTTGGACTGCATCTTGCGCCAGATACTGTAAGGTGAGCGCATACGGAGCTCGATGCGTGCGTCAATGCCGTTAGCTTCAAGTATCTCCTTAGTCTTGGCGATAAAGACATCCACATCTGGTTTTTCCGACAGCTGAAGTTCAGCCAATTGCTTCTCTATTTGTTCATACTCACGTGGACAGCGATAGCGGAACGACAGGTTTTCAAGTTCCGTCTTTACGTTATACAAACCAAGGCGATTGGCAAGAGGTGCATAGAAATAATCTGTCTCCGAGGCAATCTTCATCTGCTTGTCAGGGCGCATACTGCTGAGCGTGCGCATATTATGAAGTCGGTCTGCCAATTTCACCAGGATGGCACGCACATCAAACTGTACAGACGATAGCATTTGGCGGAAGTTATCCACCTGCTTCGACTGGTCATACTGAGCTTTCTTCTGCTTAGTCACGACACCGACAAGAAATGCCACATCATCCCCGAAACGTTCACGGATCTCATCTATACTATAAGGACAATCCTCCACAACATCATGTTGAAAAGCTGCCATGACAGGGTTTGCTCCCAGCTCCAGCTCTTCTGCCACAATGCGTGCCACGGCAACAGGGTGACTGATATAGGGTTCACCAGACTTGCGCAGTTGGTCTTTGTGGGCATAAGCGGCAAAGTCGTACGCTTCATGCAGCAAGTTCATCTGTTTTTCGTTCACTCGTTGAGCCATCAATGTGAAGATAGCGTCCACATCGGCTTGTATCTTCTTTTCATACTTCTCGTTCATAGTCTTTTCATTTTTATCGTTCATTATAAGAGAGTGGAAGAGTTGTTGATATTATATCAACTTTCTTCAGAAAACATGAGATTTCATGTTGCAGGAGTACCGCCCCATGCTATTCTGCTTCCCAATGCGGCTATAGTCCACAATGAACAGATAGCCATATCAATTCCTAATAGTGTCTTTCTCATCTTGTCTCTCTTTTATTCTATTTCTATCAATATAGCCGTATAGTTGTCATCACCTTGTTTTTGACAGAGAAAATCAAATACATCGAGTATACCTTCTAAGGGGTTGTCGTCCAACATCCTTGCTTGCAGGATGTCGGGTGCCATGCTCTTGTACAAGCCATCAGAACAGAGTAATATCCTATCTCCTTTCTGAATGGTGAACTGCCTAATGTCGGGAACAGCGACTTCTGGACGGTAGCTGAAGAAACAGCGTGACACAATTTCCCATCCGAAGTCAATGCGCACATGATCTTCGGTTTGGTAAAGTAATCCCTCACCTTGCCTTAGCAGATAGCAACGGCTGTCGCCCACATGGGCTATTGTCGCCTTGTCACCTTCAATGCTGGCCATGACCATCGTAGTACCCATCTCTGCATGGCTGAGGTCATAGGATTTCTGGTTGATGGCATTACAAGCCTTTCTGCAAGCCATAACAACTTTTTGGTCACTGTCTGGAGTGTCTGTATTATCCTGCCAGTATTTTGAAATGGCATTGCAGACAGCCTCACTTGCCACCTCGCCAAAGGAATGACCTCCCATGCCGTCACATACTATGCCCATAAAGCGATTATGCTCTGGCATTTCCAGGACGTTAAAGCAATCTTCATTATTGCTTCGCCGACCAGTCTTGCTGATTGTCGCATATTTGATTTTCATTATCTTTTGTTTTTATGTTTATATCGTTTTTGAGAAAGAAGTAACCTAATGATACTCACTCAATATACTTTTCCAGACTAATTTCCATATCTAACATTTGATGGCTGATATTGGTGATTATCATCTTTTCAGCTTTTGCAATTCGCTTGTTTCTGAAGGACACATTGAACGTATTTAGTACTACCAGGAACAAAGTCGGGTAGAAACATTGCTCTATCAGACTCATGTTTGTCCTGGAATGTAATAGCCATGCCACTATTCCCGTCAACACAAAAGCCAAAACGAAGTACCAACTATTGGATGGAAGTTTGTTGTTGTCTGGCTCTATGAAACTTTGCTCCATTGCTTCTGTCATAAAATTCAAGGCTTTGTCGGGAGCTGCATTATGAAAACTCTGGAACCACATACCTTGCGCTAATACGCCTTGTGGCCACTTGGCAATCTCCTTTTGCAGTTTTTCTGTGAGTCGCTGCACATCCACCTTGCCGTTGAACTTGATTTGTCGTTTGGCTTCAGACAACACAATATCATGGATGTCATGCCACTGGCTCCTGAATATCTCTTGTCGTTGTTTTTCCATTGTGAATAGACATTTTATAATGTTGCCAATTCCTCTGCGTATGGTATGCCAAACACATCGAGATAACAGCACTTGATTTCTGATGCCATTGTCGTAAGGATGCCTGTTGTGCGCTGCCGTTCATGATCTGCATTGAAATGATTGTCGTTTATATTGCGCTCTATCTCTGCCAAACGCAATCTCTCATCTGTCAAACGTTGACGACTCTCACCACACTTGGCACTCTTTACCTCATTCACCTTAATGGCGATATTGGCATTCATCTCATGCAACCGTTCATCCAGCTTGGTATGTATCTCCTTCAAAGCTGCATTTTTGCTGTCTGTAAGCATACGGTCGACCATTTCGTTTTTGCCGTTCTTGATCTGTAACCATTCAATGAGTCCACAGATGATAATCCCCCAACCGCCTGTGACGATTTGGATGACCATCCATTGCCACACGCCATTGAACACCGCCTTGCGGATAAACTCCATCCATGCGGTATGTCCTCCTGCACAGTTCTTCACGATGGCACTGGCATCGCCTACGCAATAGGAGATGACGGCTTGTAACCAGTCTTGGTCTTCTTGCTTGCCCATTTCTGGTCTTTCCGTAAGGGTATCTCCCAGACGTGAAAACAGTCCAGCCACATTGACCAAGTTAGTGTTTACACTCTGTTCTGCTTCGCCGATGGCATTCTGAAGGACGGATTTGTTCGTTTCCATGAAATGATCTATCTTTTCAGAGATATGATCGGCAATGATTTGTGAGAAAGGTTGGAGCAGGCGTTTCATTTCTTCCATGCGCTCCTCCTTCGACTTGAACAGATTTATGTTACTTACTGCCAGGGAAAGGTAGTCTTTCATACCAAAGCGTATCTTCTCATGCAAGATTGCTAAATCGACCTCCCACGTGCTATCCACACTGTCAATGGCATTGCGGATAAGCAAAGCTATGGTATTTTGAAGTTTCAGCGTGCAGTTGTCGAAAGCGGTTTCTGTAGCTTCCAGTCCTGTCTCTATCTCGTTAATGATGCGCTGGCATTCAGCCTTCTGTTCCGCAGTCATTTCTGCATTATGCTCGTAGATGGCTAGGTCTTCACGCACCTTTTCCACAGCATCATTATAGGTGCCAAGCAATGTACGGAAGACTTTTCCGTATTGTGCCAAACAACGCTCATCGGTAGAAAGGAACTCCTGCAGAGCCTTTTCGAATGGAAGGAACTGGCTGCGTTGTAGCTTCAGTTCAATCTTTTCTTGTGAGAGCGGCACGTCTTTTTGCAGGTCTTCATCAAAGGTCATACCTCTTCTTGCATCCAAGGCTAATAACGAGGATAGTCCGAACACTCGCTTGCACATCAATGCTTCGTCCACGCTTCCGTCAGCCTTGGTGAAGCAGCCTTTCACATCCTGCCGTACTCGTTCAAGAGCTTGTTCTCGCTCCACATTGGATGCTATAAGGTCTATCTTGTTCAGAATGAAGAACACATTGCCCGGATTAGCCTTGAAATTATCATTGAAGTATTCACGGTCGGTTTCCGCAAAGCCACGTTCGCCGCATACATAGACGATGGCTTGAGCCTTGGCAGCAATGTCAAGTGCCAGTTCTGTTGCCACTTCCTTATCTTCCAACCCTGGAGTATCTACAATGTTAACTCCATTCTGCATCAATGGCAGTGAACATCTGATGATGGAGTAGACCACATTCCTGAAACTAGGAACATTACCTGTAGATGCCAATGCTTCTGTATCTGCTATGCCATAGCGATAGGTCTGCATGAACTCGTCCTTGCTAATGTGCTCTATTCTGCCATGTGTAACGCTTCCGTCTTCATTTACGATATCCTTATAATGTATCTCCACATCATCTTCTTCGCAACCGAACTGGACGAATGTGAGTATGGCGGTACTTGGCAATGCATATTCTGGCAATACCCTACTGCCTAACAGGGCATTGATGAGGGTACTCTTACCTGAGGTGAATGTTCCCATGACAACTACACGGAACAGCCCGTCTGTCACCATTTGTGCTTCTTCACGGCATCTGTTGGACTGGAGCATCATGCCCAACCCTATCTCATTATTGTCAATTACCTGTCGTTGTCCTGCCAATTCTGCCATAGTGTTGAGGGCAGAAACAAGTCTTGTATTTTTATCTTTACTCATTTTTCCTTTAAACTTATTGTTGTTCACAAACAAAAGAAACTCTCAAAGTTGCGATGGTTGACACATGTGTCATTATAGGCTCTTTGCTGCAATATTTCGGGAATCTTGTATAGCGGTACATGATTGGTCAATAGTTTGCCAAGAGTGCGGTAGAGAGTATAATTCGACCTTTCAATATACATATCAAGGGTGATTTCTCCATAATTTTCAGCATCTTTAGCATTAAAGAAGAAAGTGCTGGCAAATAGTCCATGAAGACGATTCCTACGTGCGAACTCTACTGCATTAGGCCATATTCCAATGATATTTCCATTGTGTCTGCGAAGATTGTAGGCATGTATTCTGTTCAGCACGATCTGTGGAGTTCCAATCTGACAGTTTGCCAGACGTTGTACCCACACTGGATTATCCAAATCACTCGGACTGATTTCAAGCACATCGTTAAAACGCTCTCTATACAGTCCACGGCAATCACCATAACCAATTATTAATATGGGTTCTTCTTTGGGCGTTTGCCAGAGTAATTGTCCAATGCCACGTTCATACCATTCGTCCTCTACCACATGTACATTAGGCATATTGGCATATATGGTCTCTGCCAAAGAGGTTGATTTATCTTTAGGATGTATCACCAACATTTTGCACTTCTTTGATTGTTATACTTAGTTCATATCCAACGTGATTTCCATGCCTGACTCAGAAAAATGCACTCCAGACAAGGAAAGATATGCGAGAAAATTCTTTAATTCGGTAACGTTCTCAGGATATACATTGATGCGTTTGCTGTCGGTGTCTATTTCAATGCCTTGGGGAATCTGCTTCTCGATATGGGTAATAGCACCAGAAATCAGTAGAGATATTGCCTTACTACATTCATACGACATACATATAACATCCTTGCGCATTGCTTCAATTCGTACTGAAACACAAATTGCTGGAATGAATTTATGTGGAGTGTATTCGATGGACAAGGTCTTATCATCCACCTGCTTTATGGAAGGACGAACTAAGTAGTGCTTCTCTACATAGTTGGACACTTCTTCGTAATAAACTGAAACTTTCATAGGCTGACTGTTTTGTTATTCAAAGGCAAAGACAGATATGCAGCGTCTGCACTTTAATGTATTGTTCTGACTGATGCCCCATTTAATTTCTACATTTTTGTTGGCAAACATGGTCAAGCAATCACTTATCCCTTCCATTTCATCCATCATCAATTCCTCTCCTTCTTTATAGGATATTGAAACAATGATATTTGAAAGCTTGTTTGAACAACGTTTCCGAATCTCTGCCATTGCATTATCTGTGAGTTCTGTGACAGAGGCATTGTCTTCATTTCTTATAGCCACTACAGGACGATGGCTTTCTGCAAATGCCTTGAAGTCGTCCCAGTCAAGATTTATAAGCCCAGAATGTAAAGCTATGTCATCGATATATGCCTTTGTGATTTGCCACTCTCTTGTTATTACTTGTATCATGCCTTTTCTGTTTTTTCTTGTAATCCTGAATTTTCTAATACTCTTTCTTCACACAGCGACAGGACTTCTTGTTTGAAGTTCTCTCTTGTAACCAACTGTTGGAGTTCTTCGATAGTCTTGCACGCATTGATGAAGACTGAATGGTCATGTATGACTCCATCCCTTCCTTTGAATTGCAGGGTTATAGCGATTGAATATAGAGGTGGCTCTATATCCATTCGCATGACAGACACCCCCATTTTCTTGATAGGTGTATGATTAGATGCTATATTCATTGTGGCATGAACCATCTTGTCAAATGGTAATGTCTTGTCTAATTCAACAAGGAAAGTTTCATCATGCAATACTTGAGAAACAAACTTTGCATAGTTTTCCACGTTCTTCAACAAGTTCACTGTTATATTGTTGCTTATTGTAATATCTTTGCTCATCTTATTTGATTTATTTTATAATAAAAGAGGAATGAAAGTTTGATGCTCTATCACTATTTGCACCAAACTTTCTCCGACTATTTTGCATTTTTCGACCACCAATCCTTAACCGCCTTGTTGAAACGGGCATTCAGTCTGGAATACTTGGTGTCAACCCATGAGCGTTTTCTTCCGATACGTTCAGCCACTTCAATCGGTGCAGTATCTTCAATGAAACGCAGGGTCCATACAATACGTTCTTCTTCTGTCCATTTCAACTTCTGAGGTATGGTATAAAGAAAGTCCACCACCTTCTTCTGTAAGTCTTCGTGGTTCAAGTCAACCCCCAACACATCAGCCAATGGGTTAGCATTGCTCTTGCCCTCTTGCCAAACACAGAAGTCCTTGGCAAACTCTTCTGAAACTTCAATGACACGAGGAGTCTTGTCACGCAGAACTAGTTCCTCATATCCACGGTCACTACGGATAAGGCGATCTTTCAAATCTGCTTCGGCTTTTTTCTGGAGTCTGTGCAGATCTTCTTTTTTCAGACAGAAAGACTTCATCATCTTTTCTTCAGTATTACGTTTTACCAAAGTGGAGAAAAGTACATCCTTATACAAACCATTAGGCATGGTATCGTTCAAGATGTATTCCCACATTTCTGGTGCTATAGAAAGGCCGAGAAGACGTGTGTTTCCGGCAGTACGCTCGCGTGTGACGTTGATAAGCTTCATATCTTCTAGGTATCTTATCAGTTCATGTTGAGCGACCTCGGAAAGCCAACAGAAGAAACTGCTCTTGCGTGAGTATTTGTCGAGTATACTCCATGTACCTTCATTCCACAAGAAAGTATAAAGTATGTCGCCAAACTCTTCTACAGATACCTCAATCTTGTATGTTTGTTTGATGTTAGCAAGTATCTTTGAACGGAAACGGCTGATATTGCATCCGTTGGTATTTGTGCTGTAGAAGAATTTTTGGGCAAACAACTGGTCACCTGATTTTAATCGGTTGATGATTTCTTCAGACTCTTCAGTGTTGGCTTCATACCATGCTACTTCACGTGTCACAATACCCCAATAGCGGAGTTCTTCCTTTTCTGTAGCAAACTCCTTATTTGCTTCCGATACCTTGCTCATTATCTTCTGAACAAGTTCTTCATCACCTATCGAGAGTGTTTTCTTCTTACTCTCAATTTCCAAACGGACAACCTCTACAAGACCGAGGATAGTCTGCTTTGCAGTAAAATCGTTTGTTCTCATATCTGTCAAAATCCTTAAATTTATACATACAAAAAACCGAACCTTACATCGGATTTTCTGATGCAAAGTTCGGTGGATTTTGACAGGTTGGCTGTTCTTTGCTATGTGAACAACGTGAGTCTTATATCTTCACTGATTATCAATATGTTAGAGTTGTATATTTAAACATTTTAACACTAAATCAGTGCCATGATTTTTTCAGGCAAAATAATGTGTTTTGGCAGAACTGCAAGGTGGGCTTTCATATCTTGCAAAAGGAACGGCTCTGCAGGTTCCTGCATCCTTTCGCAGGTATTTCCAATGTCTTCACGAATACTTTTCAGCACTGTGTACAAGCCTTTCTGTTGTAATTCGCCTTCCGAATTGAAATTCTTCACCATGTCGGTAAATATTGTTTCTCCATTGATGCCATAAGTCATCTCGTACAGTTTTCCAAAGAGCTGCTTGTATTGGATAATGTTCAACGTATCAACCTTGTCACCGTTTTTCTTGCGGTCTATAAGATAGATAAGATAAAGCACAAAACCTGCACTTCGGCTGAAATGTACCATTAATCTCTCGTCACCTCTGCTTAGAAAGAGACGATAATGACCGTCCGTCTTTCGTGTTTTATCAATTTTTTCAGACCAGCGTATCTCCAAATCCATTGACGAGACTTCTGCCAAATGTTTCGGATTGACGAAATCGGACATCTTCTCTTGTAATTTTGGTGATTGCCTTTGGAAGAACATTCGTAGAGTAGCTGGATCTATAGACTTAATGATAAATTCTATTTCTGCTTCCATCTTTGGGTCATGCTTCTTATGACTCTTTTTCAAGTTGTCCAACAGACGGTCATACATTTCCATGCGTTGTTTATGGGTGATGACACCCTTAATCTCCATCTGTTCCTTGAGCTTGGCGGTGGAAGATGCCATCCCAAAGGTCGGATGGATTGTATTCTCTGACAGCGCAGCGAAATAGTTGGACTGGAAGCGTTTGTCTGTTATGGCATTCCTTGCAAGTTCAACGAACTCATCTGTATTATCTTCTACAAACGAGCGGAGTAATGCTGCCATATCAAATTTGGCTATGCGTTCTGCCGCATAAATCATCAGATTGATATTTTCAAACAGCTTATCATTGTCAGTCTTGGCAACGATAAATCGCTTCTTTTCATTGAAACCATGTGAAGCCAACTGTATCAGAAAATTGTCACCATGTTGTTCGATATGTTCCTTTATCTTGGGGTGATTTTTTAACTCCACATTCTGGACGACCTCCAATTCATAGGTGTTGTAGTAGTCATCGCAGTCAGCAATCTGCTTAAACTGCTCCATGATGTCCACTGAACGTTTGGCTATGTCTGCCTCTGGATCGGCAATAAGATAAAGACAGTTGTCGGCAAATTGCCCTACTGCACACTGTTCTTCAATCAACTCGCCAATACAAGGCTTGTCTATAGGGTCATTATCTATGATTTTCATCTTCTTGCGCTTTTGATAGTTTGTATTTTAAGACAGCTTGCTTAATCAGATTACTGTCTGGCAAATCTTCTATTCTATATCGTACTGGCTCTTGTGGAGAATATTCCAATTCGTCAAGCAACTGATACCATTCTGTCTTCAGTTTCTTTTTATGTGTAAAGACAAAGGTGGGCATTATCTGTAGCACCATATTCATCATCTTTGTACCGTTCACTATTTGCTGTTCAAGATAGTGCCTTCCACATTCCACAATGTTTTCTCTTATTTTTCCATCGGGGTGAGTAATGCTGTATTTTTGTGTGGATAATGCGTACTTGAACTTTCCTGTAGCCAAGTGATGTCGCTCTGCATATAGTCCGGCTGTTAGATCTGCGGCCAGTTCCTGCATCCAGCGTTCACAGCAAAAAAGCATAAATTGGTACCTGTGAAGGGCTTGGTGAGCCATCTCATGAACGAAACACAAAGTGAAAGCATCTTTGTTGTTGATGCCCGCAGTTCTCAGCATTTCCAAGTTGTATGAAAGCTCACATTCCCCAGCTTTGTCGCCAAGCAATACCTCCGCAAAAGATTCACATTTGCCATTTATTTCAGGTACAGGCAAGCTGAAAAACGATGCCACATCAGCAATGATACGCTGAATGTCATCTTCCGTGACTTCTTCCTTGTCATAAAAGATGGCATTGAATACATTTGCTTCGTGGCGACGCATGTATTTCATCCATTGCTGATGGTCGTATGCTGGCATATTCAAAATCTGTAATACTTGTGCTGTTGGTTTAATATTTCATTGAGGTTCTGCTGTCTGAAAGCCATGAACTCATTGATTAAGTTCTGGATGGTTAGTGGAATACCCCTGCGATGCATTTCTGGAGCGATGTATTTTCCGTGTCTGATGAACAATGCTCGCAAGGTTCCTTCAGGATGGCTTGGACTTCCGTTTGTAAGTATCAATCCCATCACAACCTTGTCAATGGCATTCATATTCCACAAACCAGCACGACATCCCATAAAGAAGTCAGGACACAATTCTGACTCCCATTGTCCGTTAGCCACACCAGGGAATTGGGTGTTCTGGAGGACTCTGTGACCGCACTCGTGGGTCATAACTAACGAGAACGCATCCTTGCTGTCAATTTTCATGTCAATGAGCTGTTGCATATTAAAGCAAAGGACATCATCGTAATAGCTACCTCGATCCCAATTCACGAACATGGTCTGCCCGTTTTGGGCATTTGTGAGGTCTTGTATCATCCTCGGCATCGGAATGTAGAAGAAATCACAAGCCGACTTGATAGCATCGTTGATGTCAGCATCACTCAACCCGAATCGGTTGAAACGTTGCTGGCATCGCTTCAAGAAGTCTTCCATTGAAGGTCTCTGAAGAAACTGGAATGCAGGATTATCGAATATGTTTGCCATAATGGTATTTTAGTCTATCACCACATCATCGTCATCCCACATGGGTGTGGTTGGCTTACGTGGCTTGTTTACTGGTCCCTGAGTGTTGAACTGGGGAGGAGTCTGCACAGGCTGCTCACGCCATCCGTCATTGTATGAAGTAGGGTTATTCCAGTTGTTGTTAGAAGGTGCATCGCTTGCTATGGCAGGTTGCATACCACCAAACCACTGATTGAGG
Source organism: Prevotella sp. P5-126 (assembly GCF_002251185.1). Lineage (NCBI taxonomy): Bacteria > Pseudomonadati > Bacteroidota > Bacteroidia > Bacteroidales > Prevotellaceae > Prevotella > Prevotella sp. P5-126. The sequence goes on along the minus strand of NZ_NPIZ01000110.1, from coordinate 22,108 downwards.
ATGGCATTTACCTGTGCATCGATTTGCGGGGTGACACGCGATTTCACCCTATTATATGCCAATGCAAGTGCGGCACCATTGTCAATAAAGCCAAGAATGCCGAAGTTCTCTGTGCTTATCAAGTCTTCTGGAAGAAGTTGATAGGCAAGGGCTGCCACTATGATAGTCTTGTCCAATCCTGGAGTGTCAGGTGACTTCAACACGTAATACAACTCTAAGACGGTACGTGTTCCTTCAATGCCAGCGGTTTTTGCATACTTTTGTATGTACTGCCACAATTGTTCGCTTCCTCCAAATAATCTTAGTATCTTGTCCATATCCCCTTTCTTTATATGTTAATGTCTTCTTTTGTTATTATCACGAGTTCCTCGTTGTCTATTGTGTCCATCTTAGCCAGTCTATTGGCTTGGTTCTGGATTATCTTCTCAAAGATGTTCCTGCAATATCTTGCATTGCCGAAATGCTTGTCCTTATGACGCACAGCTTGCTCGATTCTCGCTTGCAGTACTTCAAGTGCATCCCGCTTAATCTTATAATGAGACTTTCTTAGGTTGAACTTGAATATCTTCACTAATTCCTCAACAGAGTAGTCATCAAACTGGATATATCTGTTGAATCGCGATTGGAGGCCGGGATTTGACTCGATGAATCCTTTTATCTCGTCCGTATATCCAGCAAGGATAACCACAAGTCTGTCTCTGTCATCTTCCATACGTTTCAGCAACGTTGCAATGGCTTCCGCCCCAAAGTCATTTTCTCCACCTACAAGTGTATATGCCTCGTCGATGAACAGCACTCCATCCAGCGCATCATCAATGACCTTGTTTGTTTTAACTGCTGTCTGTCCCACATACTCTGCAACTAACTTACTGCGGTCAACCTCTACAAGATGTCCTTTCTGCAGCACACCCAGTTCTTTGTAAATACCTGCCACTATTCTGGCTACGGTTGTTTTGCCTGTACCGGGATTGCCTGTGAAAACGCAGTGGTAGGACACAGAAGTGGTTGGTAGCCCACTCTGTTCCCTCATTTTCTGAATACGGAGCAGGTTTCGAAGAGAGTCTATGTCTGTTTTGACACGTTCCAGCCCAATCAGATTATTCAACTCCTGCTCGTAATCAGTGTTGTCTGCAATTCCATTGGAAGCAGAGGACTGTGATGGTTGATTTTGCGGCTGAGAGTATTCAGCATAAGCGTCCCTTGCCCAAAGGCAGTTGCATTGGGCTGCATTCTTCAGCCAACCCAAACCATGTTCCCGGTTTGGTTGTACTATCTTGCCCTCACACAGCATGATTCCTAGTGCGGTTTGGGCAAACACGTCACCATGACGAGCTGCTTCTATAATCTGATTAAATGCTTCCTGTGTCATAATAAACATATTTTAGTCCCAAAACTTAAAGCCGAGTTTTCGACCTTCTCGTTCCCATTTCTCATCATCTTTCTTGAAGTCATCCAACATCTTTTCTGTACTGTTGATGAAGTCATCCGTATCATCAAGCAGTGCTTGGGTCTTCAATCGGAGAGCGATTCGGCTTTTCACATAATCTTCTTCGCTGCTTGATGCCCCAATGGCTCGCATTACTTTCTTTAGGCAACTATTGGAAGAATCCAACTTAATGCCACTGTTTTCTATTTTACGATCCAACTCTTGTTGTCTCGAAGTTAGGTCATACCATCCCATAACATTCCGTATTAAAATCCTATTACCACTATAAGCTCAAATTGGTCATTTTGCAAATTGTCCATTGTAGATATTCCCCATTTGCATTCCAATTCTTCGCCCAGTTTGTCTATTACCTCATGGATGTTATTTATATTCTCCATGAAACAATTATCTTGTGGAAGTCGAATGACGAATAGCAATCCTTTTACCTGTTTGCTGTCGTTTCTCTCAATAATTGAGGAGATGGCGTTATCGAGCATAACGCCAATCTCTTCGATCTTCCCAGAAACCTTTTCTGCGTCAATATCGCCGACATTAGCCTTGAAACTATCAACATCGTTTTGGTCAATGTTAATGAATCCCTGACTACTTACGATTTCAGCCAAAAGGCTATTTACTCTTTCTGTTTTCATTGTCTATAGAATTAAATTATCATTGTTCTATGAAGACTGTCCACTGCCTTGTCCAGTTCTTCGTTAGCTTTTTCTGAGTCGTGATTAGCCATTGCATATATGCCCTTGGCTGTATGATAAAGAGATCCAATCAGTCCCATAACTTTCACTATTTGATTAAAAATTCCTGTTTTCGCATGTAAAGATAGTAACAATTCTTATTGCATGTAGTAGAGTTATACTCCCTTACATCCAATTCATTTTGTCTCACAAATTTATTGTGTAAAGAAGTGTAACTCTACTGCAATTGCAACGTTACATTTTCTTGTCCTTGGACTGATTCACCTTTTCATCAATCCATTTTGCTGCTTCGCCAGCGGCTTTGAAAGCCTGCCCGCTAAGGAGATAATATCCTCCCATTATTGCCAATACTGTTCCCATAATACTAATCATCAAGTAATTTACCTATGCACCAACCAATCCCTGCACCGATAGCTCCGCCAACAGCAATTGCACCTACAATGGGGGCGGCAGCAACCACCAATCCACCTACTGCTGTTCCCACGGCACTGGCTCCAGAAGCAACAGCTCCAATACCAAAGGCTACCGTTGAGCCTGCTGATGTTACAGCAGCTCCAACACTACCCAGGCCAATTGCGGATGCTGCACTTCCTATACCAGAGGCAGTCGAATTGATAGAGTTAGTGAATGCATTGACTGCGTTATTGCTTGCATTGGAAATTGAACTGCCAATAGAGTTAGCACCAATTGCTGACAAAGCAGCACCTGAACTTGCGCCTACAGTTGCACCTGCGGTTCCTACGATTGCGTTGTAGCCTAAGCTACCGGGTCTTGGAGGTCTCATAATACTTTCGTTTTAAATTGTTATTCTTTTTGTTTTCTGTACTGCAAAATTACATGGTTTTCTGCTACAGACAATAGGTGCACATTCACTTACACGACATTTGTTAAATGCAAAATCAGGAAGTGTGTAACTTAATGTACTCACTCCCTGATTTTGACTATTTCTTGGATGAACTTACATGAAAGTTCCCCAATCGGGATGTTCTTTTATGGGTACTCCATTGACTGATACTCTGTCAGGTGAGACAATGGTAGTGATGTAATCACCAGTGCCAATCTGGATTTCTCCAATCAGTCTGCTGCCAACGACATCCTCAATAGCATTCCTTATTTCAGATATTCTATTCACTACGTTAGGATAGAGGGGACTGCGATGTGTTATCGTTTGACAATTGGACAGATGTGAGCAAATCCATTCATATTGTTCTTGAAGCCTATCTTGTTCTTCAGAATTCAGAGTGTTGAAGACCTTTTTCATAGGCAATCCTTTCTTGTCACCAAAGAAAGATCTGCACAATATCATAATATAGATGGCCGTCTTGCCCATAGCCAGTGGCAACTTGTAGTCATTGATAAACACAGCACGTAGATTCGTGCTTATATTGATGTTGTACTGTTGTGGATTGTTTTTTGCCAACGCCACCATCCTAAAGAAGGCTTTATGAATGCCATGGTACAACAACTTATCCTTCGCAGGATTAAAATCAATGTGGAAGTTAAAGGTTACAAACTTATTGAAGTCATGTATCAAATCTCCCACTACGTTGACCACCTTTTCCTCTCCAATATTGATTTTTAAGAAGTTGGCATTTGTCTCATAGACGAGACCCTTATCAGATATATTCTTGCCAATGACACTCGAACGGCCAAGCATCACCATCAAAGAGGGACGGGCACAAATGATGTCAAAGCCCAGCTTTTCATTCAAGTAGTCTTTAACGAAACTCTTGGTGTCCATCTGCATGATGTTGTTATAGACATCCTCCACCTTGTCTTCTGGTATATCGGGGAAGATATACATAGACATAGCTTTGAACATCTCCAATCCCTTTTTCTTATATTGTTCTACAATCTTAGGGATATAGATAAACTGGAAGCCAATGCTTGCGAGCAGATTGACAATCAAGTCGTAGTTTTGCTCTACTTCAAGGCTTTTGCTGCTTGCATTGTTGTCAACATACAACACAAAGCGTTTACCTATGAAGATGTCAGTAAGTTTGAATGACTGAATATCATATTTGGTGTATGTCGCATTGTTCTTTTTGAGGAAATAGTCTATTGCCAACAGCAAGATAGCCTCCGCTGGAGCACAGAAGCCATCACTGCTTGCAGTCTCACTGACAATGTTTGCTGCCTTTTCTGATTGTCTTCGCCGTTGGTCGGCATGAACTTTTCTGATGACTTCATTGTCGTTGTTGTCATCCGAGGGTTGCGTCAACAATTTGATTGCCTTTGCAAACGTCAGTTCTTGTGCCTGGTGGAAGAGAATACGGTTGTTCTCCTCACCAAACAGTTTGGCAAACTTGACCACTTCTTCATCGTCGATAATCTTGTCTGCCATAATAAGGTCATAGACTATGCGAGCCAAAGCTATGCGCTGGTCTTTCCCCAAATCTTTAATGCGACTGTCCATATCTTCTATGTTTTAATTCTGTTTATTATAAATCGTTTTATATCTGCAATGATGAGCACAGGCGATGTGATTAGCAGTAGCCATCCCCAGTCTCTTATAGAAAGAGGAGACACACTGAACATTTCTCTCCCGAAAGTGACAATAATTATTTGTCCCACCAAAATTACCAATGCTATATATATAAAACTTGGGCTAAAAGATGTCTTCACTTCCTCGTCCTTCTTGAACACACCGCATATATCCTGTATCAAACTGCGTGAGGTCTTGAAATACTTCGCATTAAACAGATTCCAGAATTGAAGGAGTACAAAGAAGGTGAAGAACACACTCAACTCATACGGACTTAGATGTTGCTTTGTCTTGCTGAGGTCGAAAATGCCTGTGGCAAACAGGGTTAACTTTTCGCTTTTAAACAATTCAGAAACCTCATGTATGTCACAATGCCATAACAACTGCCACATGCCGACTAAGATTACAAAGAACAATATTCCGACACCGACAATCTGAGTTCCCATACCTTTATTTATTATATGGCTGTTGGGGTCACGCGGTTTGTCATTCAACACACGTTTGTTGGCAGGCAATGAAGAGAGAGCCATTGCGGCAAATGTGTCCATGATAAGGTTCACCCACAACATCTGCGTCACATTCAACGGAGAGTCAAGACCTGTAAAAGCACCTATAAGCACAATGAGACAGGCACAGATGTTGATCGTCATTTGGAAGAGAATGAACCTTTGTATATTCAGATACAAAGAGCGTCCCCAAATAATGGCCCTTACGATACTACTGAAGGAGTTGTCCAAAATTGTAATATCGCTTGCCTCCTTGGCTCTTGATGTACCATCGCCCATAGAGAGACCAACCTGTGCTTTGCTGAGAGCCGGAGCATCATTTGTTCCGTCACCCGTAACAGCAACAACTTGGTTCTGTTTCTGAAGCAAAGTCACCAATCTGGCTTTGTCATCAGGACGGGCACGTGAAATAATCTTAAAGTCCGGATTGGCTATCAATTTCATTGCTTCCTCATCCGACATCTTCTCGAAGACATCACCAGTCACCGTTTGCTGTTTCTCGTTTCTCTCCAAAAGTCCAATCTGCCTGCCTATCTCATTAGCAGTGCCTTGGGTGTCACCTGTCACAATAATCACTCTGACCCCAGCCTTCTGCGTACATTCTGTTATGGCATCCTTCACCTCGTCACGCACAGGGTCGGCTATGCCTACAATACCGTCAAATGTCAAGGAACTCCAATTTCCATCGCTCTCATATTGTGAAGCAAAAGCCAATGTACGCATTGCTTTGTCCTGATATTCTGACAATTTTTCGAGGACATGATTCTTGTCTGTATTACCGGCAATTACATCACACATTTCCAGAACAATCTCTGGCGCACCTTTTACATATCTGACATGACGCTCTTCTTTGGCAAGTTCTACACCAGTCTTGGCTTCAAACTCCATCTTCATATATTTCTTCTCTGTCGAGAATGGCTCACCATGACCAATCTCATATAGGTGACGCTGTTCTTCATAGTTGATGCCTTTTGTCTTCTGCCAAGCCAACAATGCGCCTTCTGTCGGATTGCCCAATGGCTTTTCCTTTCCATTGTCATCAAGCGATATTTCTGCCGTTGAGTTAATGGCAATGTTCCTTTGAATCCTTTTCTCAGCATCCTCTCCATAGAAATCATAATCTACAACCGTCATCTTGTTTTGGGTCAAAGTGCCTGTCTTGTCGGTACAGATAACAGTCGTTGCTCCCATCGTCTCACACGCGTGGAGCTTTCTGACAAGGTTGTTCTCTTTCAGCATCCTTCTCATGCTGAGGGCAAGACTGACAGTAACACTCATGGGCAATCCTTCAGGAACGGCTACCACAATCAAGGTAACGGCAAGCATGATTGAACCGAGAGCAAACTCGGCTATCTCTAACCATGAATGGTTGTTTGCTGCATTTCCGTCAAAGAAGAAGAAATAGACCATTCTTCCGATGACAATCAGGATGGCAATAATGAAACTGAGCTTGGAAATCATGCTGCCCAGTTTGTCCAACTGTTGGTTGAGCGGTGTCTCCACTTCTCTTCCTTCTTGGGTTTTGGCTACGCCCTTTCCCTCGATAGTGTCCATACCTATTTTATCCACATGGAATATGGCGGTACCACCAATAACGGTAGAACCTCGAAGTACCATATTGGTGGGGAAGGTCGTTTCTTTTTCAAACTCCTCCTCGTAGGCTGATTTTCGTGCGTATGGTTCTCCTGTGAAGTTCGACTCATCAACGATGAAGGAATTAGTCTCGTCCAAATATCCGTCGGCAGGTATCTCGTCACCGTTCTCCAAATATACATAATCTCCTATGCAGACATCATGTTTCTTGACTTCCCTTATCCTAATTTTCTCTTTCCCGTTTTCCATAAAGCGACGGAACACCTTGATAGGCCTTCTGTCCTTTACAGTATTCAGAACTTCAAACTCCCTTTCTGCCTTTACTTCAAAGATGAATCCTACACCTGTAGCCAACAGCAAGGCAGACAATATACCGATAGGCTCGAATAGGATGTTCTTGCCTTGCCCCATATAGAAGACTTCATACAGGGAGACTATCACTGAAAAAAAGAATACCACCAATAATACAATTATCAGTGGGTCCTTAAATTTTTCCAGATAGGCTTTCCATAAGGATTCTCTCTCTGGGGGTGGTATCAGATTCTTACCTTTCCCATTAGTTACTTGTTCAGAATTGTCATAAAGACACTGATGTAAAAATGATCTTCTTTTTCGCATTCTATTTTCAATTTTCTATTTCTTTGAATGCAAAATTACAATACTCTTGTCATAATAGACGAAAATTACAACGTTGGAAACGAGGATTCCCCTTTGGGAAGAATGAAAGTAACATACTCTTTTGGGGCTTTTATCCTATAGAAAGACATCAAACCACATTTTACGTGCTCAGGAATGAACATTTCCGCATTTGCCAATCCCGACATCACCTTGATTCTTGTCTTGATATGATGGGTTTGCGTTCTGTCTTTATATTCATTCACGATATTGCCTTTTCCTATATAGCTGTAAATATTATTGTATTCACCTAACAACTTTTTCTTTTCTGCCTTTGGAATATGTTCACGCCAGTCGAGTCCATTACCTTCCAACGATTTCCGGACTATCATCATATATAAGGCGGCCTCTTGGGGATTGAGTTTTAGTATGAATCTCTCATCACAATCCATAGACTCAAAATATACCTTTGCCGTATGCGTTGAGAAATCAAATACAAGCCGGCAATCTTTTTTCTCTTTGCCGTATGCAATCAAGTCAAAGAGCGAACGATGAAAGCCAAAATACAGGAACTTGTTGCTTCTCGACCGTCTCTTTGCCACAATATCGGCATTGATCATTTCTCTATAGGTGTTCACCAACCGATGTATGGTGTTCATCACATCATCGGTCAACTCAATCTGGAGGAAATTGCTGAATCTCGTCCGTTCTGCATCATCATCGCCAAAGGAATCGATAATGTCCGACTCGTTGATTTTTATGAGTAGTGAGGGATTGGAATCAATAAGATTTACACCAATCTTCTTGTATAACAAGTCTCTGCAAAAGCGTGAGGTACTCAGATTACACAGACTATAGCAAATCTCATCTATGCGAAGAGTAGAAGCAGATGGTATCATGTATTTCACCACCTTATGCAGATATTTCTTACCCAACGCTCTAAAATCATCAACAACACTGGGGATATAGATGAAGTCAAAGCCTGCATTGGCAAACTCTTCCTCAATCTGTTTCAGTTGGTTGCGAATGGCAGCATCTATATCTGTTCCTTCTGTGTTTTCTACATATACGGTGGTCATGTTCTCCATGTTGATACCCTCAGACGGCACAGAAAAGACATTAGCATTTTCTGTCAAAGCCATGATAACGCAATATATTAAGACTGCTTCCAACGGCACACACGTTCCATCTGACAAAGAGAGGCGTTTCAAGGTCTTTACAAGTTCTTCTCTTGTCTCTCCATCCAGTTCTTTGAGAATAGACATGGCTTTCGCAAAATCCATCCTCTTGGCTTCTATAAGCATGGATTCACTGATGTTGAAACCATCCTTAGAGATAGTCTCCTCAAAGAAGTCCATCTCTTTTTCTTCTACGATAAAGTCAGCCTCAATGAGGTCTGACAATATGCGAGCCAAGGCGATTCTTTGTACTCTTTCCAACATCTGTTATCTGCTACAAACCTCCATACCCACAATACCAACGAGTATCAGAAGGGCAAAGAACATCTTCAATGCGGAGAATGTATCTCCGAAGAGCCATATCCCTATCACAAAAGTCCCTATGGCACCAAGCCCTGTCCATACGATATAGGCGGTACCAATTGGTATGGTCTTTTGTGCAAAGTAAAATAGGACGCCGCTCAACAACATGCTCAATGAGCCAAGAGCGATATACAACCCGAATTTCTCAGGATGCAGGCTCGACATTTTGAAGCCTACAGGCCATCCAATCTCGAAGAATGCAGCCAATATAAGTATCAACCAATTCATTCTTTCCCCTTTATTAACCCATTCAAAGAGCTTTCATAACTGCTGTCTAATGCCAAACGGAAACCTAAGTCATCGTCTGTATCTGTATCAATCCAGAAATTTACGCTCGTATTTCTACAACTTTTGGCATCAAATCTGAAGCTACCGCCTCTAAATGTGTGAGCTGCGTAAGATTCATCCTTGCATACAGGGTCAGTTATGTAACCTTTAGTCCTATACTCATCCTGTTTGCCTTGTTGTGCAATATCTCCCTTACCTTCAATGCAATCATTATAGAAATCGGTCTGATAATAGTCCTCACACCATTCCCAGATATTGCCAGACATGTCATAAACGCCAAGTTCATTAGGCATCCTGTCTTTTACTCCTGCGGTAGCTGAATGAATATATAAATCTAAATCCATTGCATCATCCGTACCGCTGTACATGGAATACTTATGACCTTCTTCTGCTAAATATTTATATGCAGCTAATTGTTTCTCATCAACTGTCATGCTTTCGTTATCGAATATCTTTGATAACTCCTTACATATTTTAGTTTTATGTCCACCTTTGGCAACGTATTCCCATTCAGCTTCTGTCGGAAGCCTGAATTTCAACTTTGTCAGTTCTTCCAGCTTAGGCAGGAATTGGTATTTTATCATATCCCAACTGATATTGGTTTGTGGCTTATTGTCTCCTAAGTTATCACTTGGGTTCATTTTTGCCTCAATACCCATTACGGCATTCCATAATTTTTGAGTTACAGGTGTCGCTGAGATATAGAACTTATTGATTTTTACGAAATGATGGGGAGTCTCTTCTTCGTCTGCATTCTCGTCTATCCAATTTTCCGGGAAAAGCGGGTTCTTGTACTTGCCAATTGTATCATTGTTCTCAGTTCCCATAAGGAAATAACCAGTTTCCACAGGTATCATACCCGTGAGCTTAACAATATCATTTGCAGACATCGTCTTTTGTTCATCAATTGGATTGGTTGCCACCTTATCTAATAAATCTACAACCTCTCGCTCTTTGTCAGCTTCAATATTACGCATGTCAAATCGCCATACCATTCTGAAACCAATATCATCAGATTTTAGAATTGGCTTCCAGAACGAATACCAATAGTTGCCTTTTATGTCGCTATGTAGCTTACGGAAACGCCAACTACCACCGCAGAAGAAATAGCAACTGGGATTATCCTCAGGGGACTCTTTTGTCCATTCCCAAACATTACCCATCATATTATATACACCCAAGCTGTTTCTCTGCAAATCTTTGTTGTCGTCAACCAGCCATGGTCCTTTTCTGTCTTTTTTCCCTTCTTTCCCTTTGTTTATTCGGAAAGCATCCTCAATGCGTGTTTTCTCAGTTATTTCTTCCGCTGTGCATCTCGCCACATATTCCCATTCTTCTTTAGTAGGCAAATCAAAACGGAGTCCTGTCATCTTTCTGAGAACCTTCAGGAAATCTTCAATGTCATTTTTAGAAACATTGATAACAGGTAGATTGCTACCAACATATTTCTTCTCTTTTAGACTTTCGTCATCCTGTCCTTTGTCAGTTCCATTATCCTGTGCAGGATTATTGCCCATGATGCTTTCCCATTGTTGCTGAGAGACAGCAGTTTCCATCATCCAAAATTTCTTGTCGCCGTTTTCGATTAGTTTGAATGCGAAATGGTTGCCGCCATCACCTTTGGAAATGACAAAATCGCCAAGCAACTTGCCAGCTATGGAGTGGCGGGACTTTTCATCAGCCAGTCTCATAACATTTATCCACTCTCTGTATTTCAATAGCTGTGGTATATAGCAAACTACATCAATGTCATTATAGTGTACACCTGGATCTATCTCATTCAATGTAGTGTTTGAGCAAATATCAAGATGAGCACGGCTTTTCTCTTTTCTGAACTTCTTTTCCTTCTTGCGTTTTTTTTCATCCAAGTCCTTATTCGTAAATAGCAACCATTCAGCTTCAACATTATCCAATGGCCTAAAATTCATGGTAACTCTTTCAGTTAGCCATCGGGTATGTTCAGCCTTTGCCATTAGTTCCAGATTGTTCCCTTTTTTCAACTCGGATGTAAAGTCACTAATGTCATCTATAGTTGTTCCCAATGAACGTAACTTCATGGGAATACTATCCACCATATCTATATTGGAAAGTTTATCGACAATGCCCTGCTGGTTCCACAGATTGTTAATTTTTCGTGCGAAATCAAAATCTATTTCTTCGTATGCGCTTATATCTTCTATTTCCTGGTATTGATATGTTACCTGCTGATTATCACCATGATTCCTAATCCCAATCTTGTTATTAGCATAAAGGAAGTGAAGGATTTTGGCCATAGAATTATCGAATGCATCTTCTGTATAGCTTCCTTCTATCATGCCGAATGGGCGAAGCTTTTCATAACGCTTCCATACTTTTTCTCCATCAGCCACTTTGTTGGCCAAGTCAAAACTGTTCTGTTGATAAACCAATATCTGCAATGCCCTGCGATATACCATCTCAGGCAGATATAATGCAGCAGCTATTGAACGCTGTGGGTGATTGAAGCATATTGCAACTGTCGTAATCTTGTTTTTGTCCTGTGCAACATCTACCAAATACTTCCTGATTTCATCAGAAGCCACATTGCCTTGAATAAACTCCCACTCAATGTCCATGAAGTTCCCATTTTCACCAAGATGTTTATATCTGCCGTCGCCATCTTGACTCAAAGGGTCATACCATTCTTTCTTGCCACAAATATCTTTACCTATCTCAACCACTCTATAACGACACAAATCAAACATTGTGGCAAATCTTCCTCTAAAGTATTCACCTTCTTTCTTTGCCTGATCGTCAATGAAGGTAATTGTTGTTCTTAGATTCTTGTCTCTATGAGCATTGGGGAAATGTGCAAGCAAAGCCGTTTGGACTCCAAGAGCAGTACCCATTTGGTTCATTCCGACTATTACGAGATGTATCGTTTTGTCATCATCGGCTTTTATTCCATCGTAGGAATCGATTGGTATGTAATTCTGAACCTTAACCTCGCCTTTCTTGCCAACAGGAACTATAGCAAAGTTATCAACAAGAATTTTCTTCGCCCAAATTGCATGTATATTGAATGGGAGGAATTCGACATTCTTGTCTAAACTTTTGTATATATGTGTTGACTTGAAAGCCGTAAATGTACTTTGATATTCAAGGCTTACATGAACCTTCTTCTTGTCTTTTAATATGACATGCTTAAAGTATTCGGAAATGTTCTCCAAACAGCTGATATTGAATACATCGTGATCTTCTTCATTGTCAGCATGTACATCTTCACCCAAGATATAGATTTCTTTTGCTTTCTCTAAATGCAGAGCCTCTATGTCTTCGCGAGATGTTCGCTCTGCAAAATAAAATACAAGTCTATCTTCTTCATTCTTATCAAGGTCAAGGTCGAGCCTCATTCGCATTTTCTCAACATCCTGCCTTGTTTGTATCAGTATATATTTGACATCTTTTCGTTTAAGCGAGAGTTTGACAATATTTGCCGTCTGTTCATTGCATCCGATGATAACCACATAATCCTTAAAACAACGGTTGTAATGTATCATGCCTTGTTTCCATTTTAGAGAACGACGAGACAGATAATTAACGATAGAAGAAACCAACAGACCTGACAAACATGCGATGCCAGAGACTGCACTTATAAATGCGATTACTCGCCCCTTTCCATATGCGGAGGGTAAATTACCAGGGTCTGTAAATTGACTGATTACCGCCCACCAATGTTCTATAGCTTCTTTTTCCGGACCATCATCATCACGCCAATGTACGATTTTGTCACTGTTAAAAAACTCTCCTACAAGGCATAATGATAATGCAAAACAGCAAACAAATGCAGAAATGATTGCAACCATCACCAATGGTTTATTACCATACATCCATCTGTCTTTCTCAACAGGCTTGAAAATCCATATATAGGCAAAGAATAATAAACCAATAATACCAAATGATTCTATTATCCAAGACCAATCAAGATCTATATTACTTAGCATATCTCATTCTATAATAATCGTGGCCAAAAAATTCCATTTCACCAAATCGTTCAAAGCCCATGGCTTGGTAGTATGCCTCCAGCTTGGGCTTATCCTTGTCCACTAAGAGGGATGAATAGGCGCAGCCTAATCTCTTGCCCTTCTCGATGGCATATTCTATCAGCATCCTGCCGATACCCATACCTCTATATTCTGGACGGATGGACATTGAGTCAAGATAGAACTCACCATCACGTGCTTCTGCTTCCACCTTACTCAAATAGTCTTTGTCCATATCGTCCCAAAGACTATCCCATGTACGATGCCTCAGTTGCAGGTAACTCCGTCCGTCGTAAGCTATAAGGCTTCCGACAGCCACACCATCTACAAGGGCAACAATGGAGTTTTTCCAAGAGTACATGGTACTTTCATCCGAACAGGAGTCGATGAACTTCTTCATTTCATCCGTCTCCATGTCCAACGCAGTCAAGACAGTCCATGCTACTATCTCGACATCCTCTATCTTAGCGTCTCTTATTTCTATGTTCATTACAAATCAACAAATTGCATCCAAGCTCGGCACATAGCTTTGCTGGATGGATTCCGCAATAGCATTGGCAACCTCGATTTTGCTCAGCCCAATGCTCTCACCAAAATTATATAGCAGTTCTACTTCGTCCTTGGCTATAATCTTGTCTGACATGACAATAGCTATCATATAGCGAAGCATTCCGTCCCTCATACCCGGATTGATGCGAAGCAGGTTTGTCACCGCATCATTGAATGTCTCCATCACGTCGCCCTTTGCTATCTCGTCCAAGAACTGTCGTGGGAAAATCTTCAACGATGCCAACTGAGAGATAATGAGGTCTATCTCATCTTTCGCAATGTTGTCATCAGCATTCGCAACAATAAGACCGGCGGACGCAATGAACTTTGCCGTATATTCGTCCTGCTCGCAGTCACCCACTTTCAGTAAGATGGCTATCAGCTCTTCCATGCCCTTATCCAAATCCTCTTTAGATTTCGACTTGGCAAACAGATTGAGGGCTTGCACACGGATTGGATTGACGGGATGTGATGCTCTACTCATGCCCTTGTCCTTCAGGAAGTACTCCAACCTGCGGTTATTGTCTGCAAGCAAGGCTTCAATGCTCACATTCATCTTCACCAAATCAAGACCGGAAGCCATCTTGAAGAATGCGGTCACGCACACATCAAGGTTCTCCACAGCCATATAGCCATAACGGTCAGCCACCAGTTCTGCCAACTGCTCATGCAGCCTTATCTTGTATTGCAAGGTTACTGGCACTTCCGCATTTGGTGGAAACACAAACTGAATCAGACGCGCCAATGCTGTATCTTTATTAAGAAGGTGTCCAAGCTCGTGCCCGACAACAAACCGCAGTTCATCGGTCGTCATCAAATCGAAGAGGGCCGAGTTGATGTTTACAATATGTGGCTCTCCTTCGCTTTCTGCAGCAACAGAAAACGCATTCACTGATGAATCACCCGTGATGTAGAAGTCCACTTTATCTTTTACCCCCAACTTCTCTTTCACCTCATGGCACAGCTGATAGAAGTCAGGGAGCAGCTCCTTTTCCACCTTCAGACTATGTCCTTCCATATTGCTTCGCCAATAGGCATCGCTACTTGATGAGGTCTTTATCTCACGCAGCACCTCCTCTACAATGTTGCCCTGCAAGGCATTGTATATCTGCTCGCCAATCTGCCGTTCTAACTCGATGGAGAGAGGGTGGCTATTATCTGTTGCTTCGTCCTTGGAGGACTTGAACCAATTCCAAAGACAACTTTTGCCGTTATTATTCATTTTGTCACCTATTCTTTAATTCCAAAATATCTAAGTATTCCCTTCATCCCATGCCACTCACCAGGTGTAAGGTCTAAAGGCTCATAGTCATTGATGTAATGAACTACGCCATCTGCCTTCAAACTGGTAGGCAACATAGTGAATTCTTCAAATTGCTCTGTAGCATCCTGAAGTTTATTCAATACATCATTCCAGAATATATAAGCATGTATTTCAACATATCTTGTGAATTGACTTTTTCCTTTCCAAGTCGTGAAATGACTCAAACCTGCTGGGTTGAAAGTTATAGCTTTTGCACCTAAATGCAAGGCGCAATATGCAGCTTCGCCTCCACCTTGTGAATGACCGACAAAGGAAATTGTGTAATTCGGAAATTTCGTCTGAAGCATCTTTCCGTATTCCAAAGCCTTATCATATTGAGATGACATTCCAAAGGCTTGGGTTATGTTATTTGCCCAGTCTTTTAGATTTCTTGTTCCTGCAAAGGCACATATTGCATTTTTAGAATCTAAGGCATAAAACTTTGCTTTTAATCCTGTCTTCTTGTCATCAATTTCATCAAGGATTTTACAATTTGTTGGCAATATATTGTTGGAGTAACTGCCATATACATGTGCTGCTAATCTCACGCAAGTCTCGATATACTTATCCTTTTTTGCAGATTCGCCCTTTGAACACAAAAGATTCTCTCTTGCTTTCGCTTTTTCTTTTGCTTCTCGAAATACAATAAAGTCATCCACATTGTATTTCTCCATGTGAAGGAAACACATTCTAAGATTATCACTAATAGGCAACAATCTTATTCCGTCGCATTCTTTAGCAACACGAAGTGGCATATCCTCAACATTACAGAAGAAATATTTTGTTTCATCTCCAAATCCAGTTGGTACATCTCCATGTATTTGGGCCATCACTGAACTACGGTTGATTTGAGTATAGAAACTATCATATATACGATTGTTCAAATGGTCTGAAATTCTTAGATTCATTTCCTCCGAAATTCGATTGATAATCTTAGCATTCAAGTCACTTGACATTTCGTATAAGCCAATATCACCATGTATAATTTTTGAGATGGTATCTGACAAATCTGAAATCAAGTTAGTAATACCTGAAGTCTTTAATTTCGCGACTATGTCATCTAATGGTATTATTTGCTTGATTTCTTCAATTGCCTTAGCATCTTCTTTGTCTTGCTTTTCTATGCGTAGAGTTTGATCTTTATAATAGTCACTAAGATTTCTCCTGCGTATGCTTTCACCTACACAATCTTTATTGATGTTCTTTAGACCATTAAGAATTGCAAGACGAATTCTGTATTTGCGCTTCTCGTCGTCAGCATAATGGTCAAGGCTTTCAAGCTCACTCTCAATACGTTTCTTCTCATCATCGTAAGAGTGGTCTGCATTATCCTTCTTAAAGAAATTAAAGAAGTTTTTCTTCTGTTGCTGTGGTTTTGCTTGTTCTGCATCGATGACAATCTGTTTCAGCCTTTCCTCTAATTCTGCTCGTTGTTGATCTGTTTTCTCTTTTAGGTCCTTAAGAGTTAACTCAACGTTAGAATAATCACCAATCTTATTGAATAGTCTGATGTATTCTTGACGTAGATTGTCAAGGCGTTTACGATTGGAATCCAACTTATGGCTGGCTTCCAAAAGCATATTTTTGTAGATAGAGTATTGAGCATTAACATCTTTACCATCGAGTATGGAATCCACGGCAGGTAATTGTCCTGCTTCAAACCCTTCTATATTCAATCCCGTTACAACATATGCTTGATTAATAGCATTTGGTGTCCTAAAATACTCGTATGGCAAATAACAGTAGCCATTATCCCCGAATGCCGTTCCCCATGAGTTCCTGACAATAAAGAATCCCTCTCTATCTGTATATCCACAGATAACCATCGCATGATTCTTCGTTTCATCTTCAAGTTCCTTGTCGGTAGGTGTTCTCAACACGCCATTGGCATTTGTCAAGTAAGTATCAAACGCTCTCGCTGAAATGACAACAGGAAACCCCTGCGCCAAAGCAGATTTCACATCATTGACATTTATTCCTACGTTCTTGGCTTCTGTTATTTTTCTTCCAGTTGCTTCCGTATAGGCTTCTTCTGATGGTTTTTCATTATATACATCGGGATTATATGGGCATAGCTCCTCAACACATACGCCGTTATCGCGTATTGATTGAATTATGTCGTGGAAATTGGTGCCTTCGTCTTCATCTGTTGCATTATTTATATCTCGTGCATTATAGTAAACGAAAGCCTCACTCAAATCTGTTTTTTTCTTCAGTATCTTCGATAAGAAATACTCTATAACCGAAACTAAGCTAAAGGCAGAACAAGCCCCTTGATTACCCTGATTCCGAATGGTAGAGAAGTCGTTCCGCAAATCTACGGAAGGGGGTAAGATAAGGTCTTTAGGTGCTTCGTAATTTGCATCTAAAGGCACATCTTGGCATTTGTATGGTTTGAAAACCTCATTCCCTATTTTGAAACCTTCTTCTGTAATCTCCCCATTTGCGGGATAGTCGTTATCGATCTTTGATTGAAGGTCTCTAATGGTGTTTTCTAACTCTGAAATTCTTTCATTTGTTTCTGTCAGTTCCTTTGAACATCTTTTCAGCCGATGATATGCATCTAACAGATTAGCATCACCATCTAACTGTTCGAGCATCATTTCCTCCAACTGCCAGATAGCGTCATCAAACTCTTTGCTCTCAAAATTTGTGTCAACTTTTATATCTGAGAATAAAGAGTAAAGATATTGCTGCTCCGATACATTGAGGTTAAATGATGATATATTGCTTTCAATAATGTTCTTAAGTTTTGCTTTGACCTCCTTAGAAAACAGGTCATCATACTCTGATTGTGAAGCCAAACCAGATGCAAGTGAATCCTTATAATCACTTATCAGTTTCACCTCTTCTTCGAGGATTTTCTTATATGCATCTTTTACTTTCTCTTTATCGATGGAATTGTCATCAATCACATGGTCATTTGCAACTCCACTGAAAAGATTTCTAAAAATGTGATTTACGGCAAGATACAAGTCTATAACCCTTGACTGTATGTTGATTGCGTAGATTCGTCTTGGTTCTTTTGATTCTTTCTTCCTTTTTCCATTTTCATCCACCTCCCAAACAAAATCATTCCAAGAGTAATGGCATATAACATCATAGTATTGTACCATTGCCAAAGAAAGATTGGCACAAATATCTATCAGTTTCTTTGTTGTGAATTTTTGTGACCAACCACTTATATTGTAATTCTGGAAAATGAAAACGTTACGAAGAGTTGGAATTAATGAGTCATTCTCAAAGTAAGTACGTCTGGTTATTTCCTGAATATTTCGCAGCATAGATGCATTACATGACTCTTTATCTGTATCAGTCGGAAGCATTTTACATGACCATGCCACATCGTAGGTAATTCCTATTACATTGACAACGAATTTGTGTCCAACAGGAAGATTATCTATAATATAGTTTATATGTTTATATATCCCTGTTTCGTATAACGGAACATAGAATACAATATGCATCTCAGGATCAATATCCTTCTCCTCTACAATTTTATCAGAATACTCCCTTTCAAAAAACTCTTCAATGTCATTTTCGTCTTTCAATGATTGACAGGAGTTTTTCGTCATCCATCGCAAAGGGATTCCATTGAATATTTCTAATGCAAATAGCGAAGTATCAGCAACTGGACAGTTTTTCTCAGGTCGCTTCACTTCGATAACGCTATCATCAGAAAAATCAAACAGAAGAGGATTGATATAATCTGCTGAACTACTACCATATTTTTTGGCATATTCGCAAACCCGTAGGAGAATATCTCCTACAGGCTTACTAAATGCTATTTGAAGAGTGTACTTCATTAGTTATGTAATTTGCAAATATTATTTTGATGAGTCATTTTGATTATGAAAATGACTTTGCATTATACTTTCATTCTTTTCAAGCATTAATTCTTTTTCTTTCAACTCTTCAAGACGTCTGCTCAGTTCTGCCAGCTCCTTTCGGATTAGAATTTTATCTTGATTGTTCTCTGGCATTCCCGTTATCACATCTTTGCTAAATTTGTAATGCTCAACCAATACTTTGTCCAAGTAATCCTCTGGAGTAATCGTAAATTTTGCATAATATTTATCCTCATGGTCTGAAGATATATATTCTTGATACTCTTCGTTATCTTTAATCAAAGTTTGACAATAGCGTGTAAACATATTGAATGCATCGACTCTATTACCACCCCCCAAAGTATAAATTTTTTCAGTAACCAAAACGTCACCAGTAATTGGTTGACCTAGGGTTTGAGAATTTACTGTATAAACTCCTCTTAATCCATTACATTCTCCCCAAATGTTTTTTTCATTCTGAACAGCTATGTAATTAGCAATCATAAAATCAACCCAATGTTTAATGGCAATATCATCAGAAGTTGAATCGTGAGGTTTTAGAACCGTAATGGCATTTTCTAGCTTTTGACGAAGGGTCTCGTGGCAGAACGGAGTATACGTCCGTTTTGTCTTCTTTAGTTCTTCGTAGCAACTTTCAAGAGTAATGCCACCACATTCGCTAGTGCATACACCCTCAACAAAATATGGAGGCACAGCTGCTTTAACTCGATAAAGGATGGCTTTGTTATGCCAACCAGAGACGTGAACAAGATTTACTTTCTCATCAAGAGCATTACGTTCTATCAGATTCTTTAATTTGCCACCTACAGAGTCGTTTTCAATTCTCTTTCTTTCTTCCTTGCTGCTTGCATACTTGTCTTTACCACAATCGGTCATAATGTACCAGAATTGGTCTACCTTAACCCTTTCTCCATACCCATGGCGATCAATCTGCATACAAGGAGTTGCCAAATCAACTAAACGGTCTATCGCTTTTTGAAGTTCGGTTCGCTCATCTTGATTGAATTGGTCATTATCTTTCTTCTCAATTTTTTTTAGACCTTCCTCAAGGTATATGAGGAGGGAACCAGACTTTTTTGAAATCTCTCTGCAAATATTGTCAAAAGTTAGTTTGGCAGTATCAGCATCTTTCTCTAAACTATCATCAAAATCCTTTACATGTCGTCGAATATCATCCAGTGACAAACGATAATCGTCAACTTCTAACATTTGAACTTCGACTTTGTTCTCGGGGCGTTCTGTAGCACTCTTTGCATTTTCCACCTTTATGTGTTTTTCCGTACCGTAAGTGTATGCGGCTTTTAGAACATATTGCCAGTGTTCAAGAGTCTTTAATACGGACTCAACATGCTTGATACAGGAGCTGATAACATTGATGGTTTTATTATCACGTTCGCAATAATATTTTAGAAACAATGCCTCTGCTTTTAAATCAGCTAATTTTCCATCAAAGTTTGTGGGAGTATTAACTACATTTGGAGTCTGAGTAGGTTTTACAAATGGTTTTTTGTACCATGCGATATTCTGAATCGCAACAGGTTGGTTGCCACCATTGTTATCCCTAAACGTTTGATAAGCTAGAATAGCTTTCGTGAGGGCTGCTTCATGCCCCTTAAGCTCCTCTTGGATTTTGCTTTGAGATGCTTGTAGCTTTTCGA
The DNA here is from genome assembly GCF_002251185.1 of Prevotella sp. P5-126. Lineage (NCBI taxonomy): Bacteria > Pseudomonadati > Bacteroidota > Bacteroidia > Bacteroidales > Prevotellaceae > Prevotella > Prevotella sp. P5-126. Next base: position 1,585 of record NZ_NPIZ01000110.1, on the reverse strand, counting down.
CTATACCATTAAGTACTTCTCGTACTGAAGAAATACTAATTCCCAAATTTTTCCCGTGAGCACCACTAAATGAATATCCTCTATATTCATCAACATCAAACAAAGAATAAAGAAGTTCTCCTACTTGTTTGGCAAAGAGATCATTTAAGCGTGTTGTTATCGCAGAAGTTTGCGCATGAACAGTTTTGTCTAGAAGACCATCCAGTGTTGGAGCATTCTCGTCATACTCTTCACTAGTCACTTTGGAACCTCTATGAAATTGGAAACAGAAATTTTTAATTTCATCATTGGTTAAAAAGTTCTTCAATATAGGATCACCATCTAGTTCTCCCTGTGACTCATCCCAATCTTTCATGAATGAGGAGATAATTTTCCCCTTTAAATCTTCAGGTAGGTCACAATCACCAGAACGTGCGAGAATTGACATCTTACCCGCATTAATTACTTTTGGCGCATCTTCGCTCTGCGGATCTAAATACAATTCAGCCAAACCAAAACCTGAAACCCAAGCGAATTTGTCGTTTACATCGAACTGACCTTCCATAACTTTTTGACGCACATTATCAACAGTTCCCGTATGCGCAGAAATTATATTTGTTGAAGCAAGGAATAGTGCATCTGCTGTATTTTGCTGCACTCTATCTAGTTCATTGTATGCAAATTCAACCGTGTCTGATGTTGGCAGGCCAGTTATTTTGTCTATATAAAAGACTTCCTCAAAAGGTCTATTGCTTTGGGTAATATGTTGATTATCTTCTGGACCAAAATTGAACTTTATTGGTTCATGAATACCATCTTTCATGCCAAAATGCATCATGTAGTCTAATTCCGCAATTGAAGCATAAGCATTTTGCATAACAGAGTACTTAGCACTTTTTTCGACAAAACGCTCAAAATGTGTTGCAGAATATACATAAGCACTAATTTCGCAATGTTTTATTGCAGAGCGAATAATAACTGAAATTGGGAGAAATGTTCCGCTTCCAGTTCCACCTGCCAAAGAAAAAACTACACGAACCTCTATTTTGGGGTCTCGTTCCAAAGTCTCACCTTTTATATCAATATTCTCAAGTTCTTCTGCGGTATGTCTGAATACTCTTGACAACTTATTTGAATATTGACTCTCAATAACAGCAAAATGTCCATTCGAACGAATTTGACCTGCACCTCGTTCAAGGGCAAGAAGGGAATGAACATTTTGTTTTGGAATAAATTCGTGTGTTGCAAGAGATATATCATGCTGGTAGCGCTGATAAGGTTCTCTTACAGCAATACAAATTTTTTCATTGTTATCAAAATCGCGGTAATTAGCGAGGTCGGTTGCATTGGTATCAACCAAAAGGAATTTCACTTGTTTAGGCAATTCACCACATGCATCCTTTATGTCTTGTTTAAGACGACGCAGTGTTTTGGCACCAGCACCACCCAAACCAACAAATAAGGTTCGCTTAAAACGAAGGTTGTTTACATTCTTCATGACTTATTTTTTTATTGTGTTATGATAAATTTTTGCAGTCAATTTTATAATGTCTCCATTGGAGTCATTAATTGAACATTGTAAATCTTTATATTTATCCATTTCAAT
>NZ_NPIZ01000011.1:0-823 GCF_002251185.1 Prevotella sp. P5-126 | reverse complement strand
TTAATAACTAATATAAGGTGAACCTATTAATGAAAGAAGCGTGGAACCTGACACTTGCCTGTTCCACTTCTCGAGGTTCTGGTTTACCTGATTTCGAGAAGTCAGAAACAAAGCGCATGAAGACGCTTTCCCATAAATAGAGACAAATGCGGAGCCAAACTCTATTGGCTCAGAAGCCCAAGCGAAATCATCGGGGACAGGTTCATCGACCCTAAAGAGTGAACCAATGTACCTGTCCCCATGACCCTATCGCCTTGCGCTATTGCTGAAGTTTCAATCTACTGCTGCACAACCAAGCGCACCGGGCGCACCTGGCAACCTAAGCAGCGTGGGTAGACGGATTTAGGGTCGAGGTCGGTATCCATTCTGGTGAAGGACAGGATATAAGCTTTCGGGCTATAGACGGCTGTGCCTGACCAGTACTTGCCGGCATACTTATCGAACTCAGTCCCTCTGAAAATGCCAGCATAGGGCAAGAAGAGATAAGTACCAGGTTCGCCTTTCTTGGTTATCTTTATTCCTTTGTTTTCACTTAATGTTCCCGTTTCCCAAAAACCCCCATCTGCAGTAGTTTCCCAATTCACCGTTTTTGTATTGGCATTGCGCAAAGCCATCCATATATCTACTGTGGGCAACTGCCAGTCACCACCGAGAATCTTGCGAGCAGGATCATCTGACATTTTAAAATCTGTATTCATCTCATATTCGGGGGAGAAGGTTGGGGCTGTTCCGTCTGCATATCCGCTTTCATGGCCTTCTTTCCAAGTAAAAGTGTTTCCTGAAATTGATGAATACCAAGGCTCAGTAGCTCCCCAAGCAAAAT
>NZ_NPIZ01000109.1:0-95034 GCF_002251185.1 Prevotella sp. P5-126 | reverse complement strand
GACCAACAGGTTTTTGCTTCATTAAAAACGATATAAGTATCTGAATAATAATATAGTATGTTTTTAAAGACTGGCGATTCACGCGCTTGTTGTGAAAAAGGGATTTGATGTAAAATCTTAAAAATTGCACAAAGTTGTGAAATATTTATGAAAAAAGTTGTGCTGTCTGAAAAAAATATGCTAATTTTGTAGCTAAATAATAACCGCTATTACATTTACAGTTATGGCTAAGTATAATATCACAGAAAAAAAAGAACACGAGGCGAAGTATCGGAGCCTAGTTAATCCTGAAATGATGGACACTCTGAAAGAAAAAATCCTTCGCATTATTGTAATTCAGGAAAAGTACAAGGACAAAGAGTATTCTGCCAAACAACTGGCAATGGACCTTGGAACAAACACACGTTATGTGTCAGCAGTCATCAACGTGAAGTTCCATACCAATTACTCTTGCTTTGTTAACAAGTACAGAATCGATGAGGCCATGTCACTCATGGTTGACCGACGTTATCAGAAGCTCACCATGGAGCAAATCAGCGACATGGTAGGATTCTCTAACCGTCAGTCATTCTATGCCTCTTTCTATCGCATCATGAATATGTCGCCAAGAGAGTATCGTGTGAAGTTCCTTGAACAACACCCCTCTCAGAAAGTGGAGAATCAGAAGAAAGACAGATCGTCGAAATGATCCAATACGAAGACGAACACTTCGCAGACATACAGCTGTTGCGCTACCGACTGAATGGTTTTGAGCAACTCAGCAAGCGTCAACAGCTGTATGTCTATTATCTTTCGCAAGCTACACTCTACGGACGCGATATTACATTCGACCAGTTTGGACGATATAATCTTCGCATACGCAAAATGCTGGAAGCTGTCTATACCTCCGATAGGATAGATCGCGATAATGATAATTTCCGGGCTTTGGAAGTTTATCTCAAGCGGGTGTGGTTTTCAAGCGGAATTTATCACCACTACGGCACAGAAAAAATGATTCCGGAATTTGACGAATGTTATTTGCGTCAAGTTTTGGAACAGATAGATTTAACCTCTTTGCCGTTATGTGAAGGGGAAACGGTCGGACAGTTGTGCGATGAATTGTTTCCCGTGATTTTTAATCCTGAAATTCTGCCCAAACGAGTCAATCAGGCTGACGGTGCAGACCTTGTCACAACCTCAGCATGCAACTACTACCAAGGTTTGACGCAGACGGAAGTGGAAGACTTCTATCATGCGCAGAAACGCGATTATAAAGGTCAGCAACCTCCTTCTTTTGGACTTAATTCCACTCTTGTGAAAACTCCACAAGGAATAGAGGAGCAGACATGGTGTGCTGACGGGAAATACGGTAAGGCGATCAAACAGATCGTCTATTGGCTTGAAAAAGCCAAGGATGTGGCAGAAACCCCACAGCAGGAAGAGGTGACAACAGCCCTTATACAGTATTATAAGAGTGGTAATCTGCAAGATTTCAACGACTACTGTATCAAGTGGGTGAAATGTCACGAAGGCGACATCGACTATGTCAACGGATTTATTGAGGTCTATGGCGATCCGCTCGGCCTGAAAGGTTCATGGGAAGGTATTGTGGAATATACAGACAAGGAAGCCACACGTCGCACCAAACTCATAAGCGACAATGCACAATGGTTTGAAGATCACTCGCCCGTGGATCCGCAATTCCGCAAGCCGAAGGTGAAAGGCGTCATGGCAAAGGCTATCTGTGCTGCCATGCTTGGCGGCGATGAATATCCCTCAACCGCCATTGGCATCAACCTACCTAATGCCGACTGGATTAGAGCACAATACGGCAGCAAGAGTGTTACCATTACCAATATTACTGATGCTTACAATAAAGCATCGCTGGGCAATGGATTCAAAGAGGAATTTGTTGTTGACAAAGCAACTCTTGACCTCATCAAAAAGTATGGAGACCGTTGCGACGAACTGCATACAGACCTTCATGAATGTCTCGGACACGGGAGTGGACAACTCTTACCCCATACAGATCCCGATGCACTCAAGGCTTACGGCAGTACTATAGAAGAAGCACGCGCCGACTTGTTCGGACTTTATTATATAGCCGACAAGAAATTGATAGAGCTCGGGCTTCTTCCCGATGATGAGGCTTATAAAGCCCAGTATTACAGTTATGTGCTCAACGGACTGCTTACGCAACTCATCCGTATCCAGCCCGGACAGCAGATAGAAGAGGCTCACATGCGCAACAGGGCACTCATAGCCAGGTGGTGTTATGAGAAAGGCGATGCAATCAGTCTTGAGAAGTGCAACGGAAAAACATACGTACGTATCACCGATTACCCACAGCTTCGCCAACTTTTCGCACAACTGCTTGCCGAAGTACAACGCATCAAGAGCGAGGGCGATTATGAGGCAGCCAGACAATTGGTGGAGCAATATGGTGTGAAAGTCGAACCCACACTTCATCGTGAAATACTCGAACGTTACCAGCAACTGGGGTTGGCCCCTTATAAAGGATTCATCAATCCCATACTCAACCCTGTGTTAGGGGCTGACGGGGAGATAGATCATATTGAGATTGACTATAGTGAAAGCTACGCCCAACAGATGCTACGATACAGTAGTGACTACGGTACGCTGATATGAGTTCATCAAAATAAAGACAAGTGGAAAAACAACAAGTAATAGATAAAGTTCGCGAAATCAAACAGTCGTTCCGATTGATTATGGACGGACAGACTTCCCAGTCGATGCGCGACAAAGGCTCTGACTATAAACTCAATTGGGGAGCGTCAATCCTTATGCTGAAAGAAAAGGCCGCAGAAATAGGACAGGATTACGACCTCGCCATTGAATTGTGGAAAGCTGACGTGAGGGAATGTAAAATCTTAGCTACCATGCTGATGCCTCCCGATGAAATATGTGCTGAAGTGGTGGATATCTGGATGGAACAGACCCATACCCAGGAAATTGCTGAACAAGCCACATTCAACCTCTATCAGCATCTGCCATTTGCTGCACAGAAAGCCTACCAGTGGATTGCCTCTCCACAACCACTCTACCAGTTGTGTGGCTTCCATGTGCTCACCCGCCTTTTTATGAAGGGACAAGAACCTAACGAAAGAGGTATTAACGAGTTTATAGACCAAGCACTTGTAGCCCTGCAAGGTGACAATCTGGCGGTTAAGAAGGCTGCCCTTCAGACGATGACGCGTTTTGCCGACCTTGGACTTGTCTATGAAAGATTGGCCAAAAGTGCATTAAAACAAATAGAAATAGACATTTTTTAAACGATATAGGCATAATCTCGATAAAATGTCGTAACTTTGTGCGGTTTTAAACTGCAACTGTCATGAAAGAGAACGTGAAAGAAACGGTAACGCAGATCTTAGACAATTATCTGGCACAGAACAACAGGCGTAAGACTCCTGAGCGATATGCTATTCTGGAAACTGTCTATGCTATGAACGGATATTTCACACTCGATGAACTTGGAAAACGACTCGCAGAAGAACGTAGATTCCCAGTTAGTAGGGCAACACTCTACAATACTATCAAGCTATTTCTCAAACTGCGACTTATAATAGAACATCATTTCCAAAAACAGGTAACTTATAGTGCCGCATACAACAAAGGTGGACAGTTCTTTCAGATTTGCACCCTGTGTGGAAAAGTGACTGATGTGAAGGCGACAGCGCTCGTGAAGGCAGTCGAATCCATGCGGCTGCGACGGTTCAAAAAAGACAGTTACACATTATATATCTATGGTGTGTGTAGCAGTTGTCAGGCCAAACTAACGATGGAGAAGAAAAAACAAGAAAATAAAGAATCAAAATAATCCGAAACAATGAATCAAGGTAATGTTGACGTCCTGCTTGGTTTGCAGTGGGGCGATGAAGGTAAAGGTAAGGTGGTCGATGTATTGACCCCACAGTACGATGTAGTGGCACGTTTCCAAGGTGGTCCTAATGCTGGTCACACGCTGGAGTTCGAAGGTCAGAAGTATGTGCTACGCAGCATCCCCTCCGGTATCTTCCAGGGTGGAAAGGTGAATATCATCGGCAATGGCGTAGTGCTCGCTCCAGACTTGTTCATGGAAGAAGCCAAGGCGCTTGAAGCCAGTGGTCATGAACTGAAAAATCGTCTTCATATTTCTAAGAAGGCTCACCTCATCATGCCCACACACCGTGTTCTTGATGCCGCTTATGAGGCTGCAAAGGGTAAGAATAAGGTAGGAACCACAGGAAAGGGAATTGGACCGACCTATACTGATAAAGTATCACGTAACGGTCTCCGTGTAGGCGACATCCTTGAAAACTTTGAAGAGAAATATGCTGCTTGCAAGGCACGCCACGAAGCCATCCTCCGTTCTTTGAACTTCGAGTACGACATTACTGAAGTGGAAAAGAAATGGCTGGAAGGTATAGATTATCTTCGCCAGTTCCATATCGTCGATTCTGAACATGAAATCAACAACCTGCTGAAGAGCGGCAAGAGCGTACTTTGTGAAGGCGCTCAAGGCACTATGCTTGATGTGGATTTCGGCTCATACCCCTTTGTGACTTCTTCTAACACCATTTGTGCTGGAGCATGCACCGGACTCGGTATCGGTCCTAACAAAATAGGAGATGTATATGGAATCATGAAAGCATACTGCACACGTGTCGGAGCAGGACCATTCCCCACAGAACTCTTTGACGAAACAGGTAAGCGCATCCGTGACCTCGGTCACGAATATGGTGCTGTGACCGGTCGTGAACGCCGCTGTGGATGGATTGACCTTGTTGCCTTGAAATATGCTATCATGGTCAATGGTGTTACTAAACTTATCATGATGAAGAGTGATGTACTCGACGGATTTGACACCATCAAGGCTTGCGTTGCCTATAAGCAGAATGGACAGCAGATTGACTATTTCCCCTATAATATTGAGGAAAATATTGAACCGGTCTATGAGGAACTTCCAGGATGGAAAACCGACATGACTCAGTTTACCAGCGAAGAGCAGTTCCCACAAGCATTCAACGATTATATCAAATTCCTGGAAGCCCAACTTGAGACTCCCATTCAGATTATCTCAATCGGTCCAGACCGAGCACAAACCATCGTAAGAAAATAAATGGCACAGAAACCAAATATTCCTAAGGGAACGCGCGACTTCTCTCCCATAGAGATGGCTAAGCGCAATTATATCTTCAACACCATCCGTGAGGTCTATGCACTTTATGGATTCCAGCAGATTGAAACCCCTGCCATGGAAACGCTGCAAACACTCATGGGGAAATATGGCGAAGAGGGCGACAAACTGCTTTTCAAAGTGCTGAATAGTGGTGACTGCCTGTCAAAGGTAAGCGATGAAGAACTCGCAGAGCGTAATGCACTCCACTTGGCATCGAAAATGTGTGAAAAGGGATTGAGGTACGATCTTACCGTGCCTTTCGCACGTTACGTTGTGATGCATCGCGACGAACTTCAACTTCCTTTCAAGCGCTATCAGATTCAACCCGTTTGGCGCGCAGACCGTCCCCAGAAGGGCCGTTATCGTGAGTTCTATCAATGTGATGCTGATGTGGTGGGTTCCGACTCTTTGCTCAACGAGGTGGAACTGATGCAGATCGTAGATACTGTATTCAGCCGTTTCGGTATCCGTGTTCAGATTAAGATCAACAACCGTAAGATTCTCACGGGAATTGCTGAAGTAATCGGTGCTGCCGATAAGATTGTTGACATTACCGTTGCCATCGACAAACTCGACAAGATCGGTATTGACAATGTGAATGAGGAACTCCGTCAAGACGGACTCAGCGACGCACAGATAGAAAAGTTGCAACCTATTATCTCCTTGACAGGAAGTAATGATGAGAAGCTCAATACCATCGCTGGTGTTCTGGCTGAGAGCGAAACAGGATTGAAAGGTGTAGAGGAAACTCGCTATATTCTTGAAACGCTCAAAACAATCGGACTGAACAATGAAATCCAGCTCGATCTGACACTTGCCCGTGGCCTGAACTATTATACCGGTGCCATCTTCGAAGTCAAAGCTCTCGATGTGCAGATTGGTAGTATTACAGGTGGTGGACGCTACGATAACCTTACTGGCATCTTCGGAATGCCAGGACTTAGCGGTGTCGGCATATCGTTTGGAGCAGACCGCATCTATGATGTCCTCAACACACTCGATCTCTATCCAAAAGATTCCATTAACGCTACACAACTCCTCTTCATCAATTTCGGTGAAAAGGAAACAGCCTATTGTCTGCCCCTCGTCACTAAGGCTCGTCAGGCAGGTATTCGTACCGAAATGTTTCCTGATGCTGCCAAGATGAAGAAGCAGATGAACTATGCCAATGCCAAGCAGATTCCGTTTGTTGTCCTTGCAGGAGAAAACGAGATGAACGAAGGTAAGGTGACGTTGAAGAACATGATAACAGGCGAACAGCAGATGGTTTCTGGTGATGAACTGGTGACTATCGTTAAGGCTTGAACGTCAATCCGATAAAAAAGTTGAATGATGAAAAAGATTGGACGTTGGTTTATGCTTGCCGTCATGTTTTGCGTGGTATGTGCCTTCCAAGCCGACCATGTGACCACCATATTTATCATAGGTGATTCAACGGCTGCACAGAAAGACCTTTCTACAGGGTCACCAGAAAGAGGGTGGGGAATGGCTCTGCAATGTTATTTTGATTCTACCTTTGTACGAGTTGATAACCATGCTGTCAACGGACGTTCTTCTAAGAGCTTTATCAACGAGAAACGCTGGGATAAAGTATTGTCGCTCCTCAAACCAGGAGACTACGTCATTATCCAATTTGGTCACAACGACGAGAAACCTAAGGCCGACCGTCATACAGACCCAGGCTCTACTTTCGATTACAACTTGGCAAAGTTTGTAAGAGAAACGCGTGAAAAAGGGGGAATCCCCATTCTGATGAATGCAGTAGTACGACGCAATTGGCTTCCTGCCGATCAGGCTCAGACTGCAAAACCTGTTGGACAGAAAATCGACGATGAGAATCTGCGCAATACGGTGGCTACAGGAAAGGTTACCTCCGCAGCGAAAGCTAAACGCAAGAAGAAGAAAACTGCCGTCGAACTCCCTCACGTACTTGTAGATACTCATGGTCTCTATATCGTTGCACCACGTGATGTTGCGCAGCGTATGAATGTCCATTTCGTAGATGCTAACCGCATTACCCACCTGCTTGAAGATTCGTTGGGTGAGGAAGGTTCTAAGAAACTGCACATGATTTACGCGCCAGGTGAACATCCAGCCATCCCTCAAGGTAGGCAGGACAACACCCATTACAATATCTATGGTGCCCACATGGTAGCCCAGCGACTGGCAGATGCACTCTGCAAAGAGATTCCCCTCTTGTCGCGTTACCGTACGTCTGGCGATGTATGTAATTTGGAAAAAACGAAACACTAAAAAATAAAATCCTGCATATTCTTGCGGGATTTAATTTTTATGTGTATCTTTGCCATTGAATCAAATAAAAAACTAAACGAATACTAATATGAAGAAAAAGTTTATTTGTGCCGTTTGTGGATATATCTACGAAGGCGACGCTGCCCCTGAAAAGTGCCCCATCTGTAAGGCTCCTGCATCTAAGTTTACCGAACTGAAAGACGATGCAGAAATGACTTATGCCACAGTTCATAAGATTGGAGATGGAAAACCCGAAGGTGTGAGCGAAGAGATGATTCAAGACCTGCGCAACCATTTCAATGGTGAGTGTGGAGAAGTGGGAATGTATCTTGCCATGTCTCGTCAGGCAGACCGTGAAGGCTATCCCGAAATTGCTGAGGCTTTCAAGCGTTATGCTTTCGAAGAGGCTGAGCATGCTGCTAAGTTTGCAGAGCTCCTTGGAGAGTGTGTTTGGGATACCAAGACCAATCTGGAGAAGCGTGCAGCTGCAGAGGCTGGAGCTTGTGAGGACAAGTTCCGTATTGCCAAGAATGCTAAGGTAGCTGGTTTTGACGCTATCCACGATACCGTACACGAAATGGCTAAAGATGAGGCTCGCCATGGTGCAGGCTTCGCAGGACTGCTGAAGAGATATTTTGGCAAATAAGATTTCCATCTGACTTGCCAAAAGTTTGGAAGATTCCATGGCAACAAATTATTTTTAGCTGTGGATAACAATAAACATAATGAATATCCGTTTTGTCTAATGATGAAACGGATATTTATTTTCTGTATAACCCTTGCTATGATGGTTGCTGCTTGCTCCGATGAAGAGAAGTATTCGACTACCAATACTGATGTGTTGACATTTTCCGTTGACACTCTGAAGATGGACACGGTGTTCAGTACTATTCCTTCATCTACCTATTCTTTTTGGGTCTATAACCGTTGTGACGCCTCTCTTCTTATAAATCGTGTCGCCCTTGAAAAGGGCACACAGGGATTTCGCGTCAATGTTGATGGCGAATATCTTGACGGGGAGCTAAATGGGGTAGAAGTCCGCAAGGGTGACTCCCTTTGTGTATTTGTAGAACTTACCGCACCCAAGTGTGGACAAACAGATGTGCAACCCATTGGCGACTGTCTGGTGTTCAACCTTTCCCATGGAAAGCAACAGAAGGTTCCTTTGCGGGCTCATCAGTGGGATGCTGACATTCACGACCAGTGGGATGTTAACGGAAATGTTACGCTGGATAGTCCGTGTCCTATCATTATACGGAAAGGATTGCATATTGCAACGGGAGCCAAGCTGACGCTTCGGTCTGCGCAACTTTTCTTTCATGATGGTGCTGGCATTGACGTGGAAGGCAGTCTTCAAGCTTCAGAATGCCTGTTTCGTGGTGACCGCCTCGATGCCATGTTTGATGATTTGCCCTACGACCGTGTTAGCGGACAATGGAAAGGTATTGTCTTGGCACCCAATGCCAAAGGTGAATGGACCGACTGTGTGATTCGCAATGCCACCGATGCGCTCCAGTTAGGTTCGAATGCGCAAGCCACACTCTTGCGCACATCTGTTCACAACAGCAGTGCATCAGGTATCTTTTCAGAAGGAGCACATCTCGCCTTGACTCATTGCCGGCTGACCAATGCTGGCGGATGCTGTTTAGAGGCAAAGGGTGGGAGTGTGACAGCTGACCATTGTACTTTTGCACAGTTCTATCCCTTCTCGGCTGATCGTGGTGAGGCCTTCCGAACCATCAAAGCTTCTGTAGCCTGCACCCATTCGCTGATGACAGGATACGATGATTTAGTATTTAGTGCAGAAAGTTCCGATCTTCATTTCTCCCATTGCATGATTCGTAGTGATCAACCTTTGATGGGCGATACCTTTACTGATATAGTATGGGAGGCGACGGATGACGAAAAAGGCGGAAAGTCACATTTCCGCCTTGTGGATGAAACTATTCAAAGTTATGATTTTTCGTTGTTGCCCACTTCGCCAGCCTATCAACTCGGCATTGGTGACATTCGTGAGAAAACAACAAGTTCAGAACCTTAATACCATTTTTCTCGTGTCGTGCGGCATCATGGTGTTTAGTATTCAGTAAATGATAACGGCATTAATGCTTTGATGCTGTCAAACACATAGATGTGTTTTTTACCATAAAGCAAAATTCTGACTGGGCGTTTGAAGCGAGTCTCCGTCTCGATGATGGCTTGCCGGCAAGTGCCACATGGACTGATTGGTTCTTCCAATAGTTCGTGGTTTTCTTTTCTTGCAGCAATGGCAAGTGTGGTGACGGCTTGATCGGGGAAGGCTGCCCCCGCAGCAAACAGCGCCGATCGTTCTGCACAGATGGTGACAGAGAAGGCGGCATTTTCTTGATTGCATCCTCTCACCGTCATGCCGTTCTCCAACCGTAGCGCAGCACCAACTGAGAAATGCGAATATGGTGAGTATGAATGCTCTGTCTGTTCTATCGCCATCTTGACGAGTTGCTGGTCCTCTTCAGGCAATTCGTCAATTTGAGCGAGTTGAATGTCAATATTCAAGGTTATCTTTTTCATAATGTATAGGATTTTGTTGCAAATATAATATTTTTTCTTTATTTTTGCAACAGAATTAGGAAAAATAACACACATGAGACGAATAAGCATTGGAGTGGCTCTCTTGTTGCTGTTGCCGTTTACGTCTGTGGCACAGATCAAGTGGAACACACGCTATCAGGAATATTTCGACCGCTACAAGGATCTCGCCATCGAACAGATGAAGAAACATCGCATTCCCGCCAGTATCACGCTGGCACAAGGAGTGTTGGAGTCGGGTGCAGGTTATAGTGAATTGGCTCGTAAGGGTAATAACCATTTTGGCATTAAGTGTCACGGTTGGACTGGTCGTACCACTTATCACGATGATGATGAGCGCAATGAATGTTTCCGTGCTTATGACAATGTTTATGACAGTTATGAGGACCATTCTGTCTTTTTGGTGAGTAGTCGCCGTTACAGTTCCTTGTTCCGACTCAACCTGAAAGACTACAAGGGTTGGGCCCATGGCTTAAAGTCGTGTGGCTATGCCACCAATCCGCGTTACGCCGCTCAACTGATAGATATCATCCAGTTATACAAACTCTATCAGTACGACGAAGCACGCAAATACAACCGTTATAATGAGTATCAAACCCATCAGCCTACTTCATTGATGCATACTATTCATTCCTTTAATAAAAACTATTATGTTGTTGCTAAAAAAGGAGATACGTTTGCGTTGATTGGTAAGGAAGTTGGTGTTTCTGCGCGTAAGTTAGCATCTTTCAACGAACTTTATGTTGGTGCAGAATTAGAGGAAGGCACTTATGTGTGGTTGCAAAAGAAGCGTCGTAACGCACCGAAAGAATATAAAAACCGGGCGCACTATGTACGTCCGGGTGAGTCGATGTATTCCATTTCCCAGAAGTATGGAATCCGTCTGAAGTATCTCTATAAACTCAATCATCTTCCTGCCGATTACCAGTTGGAAGTGGGCGACCGCCTTTACCTGCGTTAGGCAGGTGGATGCGGCTTACGCCAGTAGTTGGTTGAGAAAGTCGTTTAGGTCTTTGTCCAGCCCTTCCATGAGTTCCTTGTCGATAATGACGGTGTCGTCATCTACCACGTAGAGTTCTGCAATATTCTCTCGTTCTTCGTCTTCCAGTACGAAAGAGTAGGGCTTGAGTATAGACATTTGGTTGACCATTTCTCGTTTGCTGGCAATGGTCTTGCGCAATGCTGCCGTCACCTCATCGTAGAAATTATCATCCTTGTTATCTATCCATTGTTCCACTACACAACGAGTGATTTCGTTGTCGTCATCATCAAATGCCAACAGCTCGCCCGTCTCTTGATTGACGCGTAAGTGGATGTCTGTCAGTACGGTGGGTTCTTCAACTGGTGGAAATTTATCCGCCACTTTTCTGATTGCCCTTTCAATCTGTTGTAGGGTTTGCTCGTTTGCTTTCATAGTCATATTTATGTTATATGGTACAAAAGTAAGAAAAAGTACCGATAATTGCAAACGATTACGAAGAAAAATAAAAATATTTCTTCTGACGTGTTATATATTTCGCATTTTTATAGTATCTTTGCATTGTAAAGTCGAGATTGCAATTCAATGGAAAAAAGAATCCGTCACGAAGGTGTTGTGGAAAGTGTTGGTCCACACGCTGTAAAGGTGCGTATCATGCAGACTTCTGCGTGTGCAGCTTGTCAGGCAGCCTCTTTCTGCCATGCCTCTGAATCTAAGGAGAAAATGATAGAAGTGTTCACCTCTTCTGCATCGTCCTTTGAAAAGGGTGACAGTGTAGTGGTGTGGGCCACTGCTGCTGTAGCATCGCGTGCGTTGTTATGGGCTTTTGCCATACCCTTTGTATTGATGGTGACTGTGCTGATTGTGTTGATGGAGACTGTTGGTCATGAGGGTATTGCAGCTGTAGCATCTTTGCTGTCGCTGTTGCCTTATTATGGTGTACTCTATCTGTTGCGCCATCGTATGCGCCGGCAGTTGACTTTCGGAATAGAAAAGCATTAAACTAAAACAAATAAAAAAGCTATTATGAATTTTATGATGATTGCAGTGGCAGTATTGGGCGCTATCGGTTTGGTGGCGGCCTTGGTATTGTATGTCTGCTCGAAGAAATTCGCTGTCTATGAGGATCCTCGTATCTCGCAGGTTGCAGCATTGTTGCCCGGTGCTAACTGTGGTGGTTGCGGCTTTGCCGGATGTAGTGCCTTGGCCGATGCTCTGGTCAAAGGTGCTGATGCAGGAAGTCTCGACGGCATCAGCTGTCCCGTTGGTGGACAGGAAGTGATGGGCAAGGTGGCAGACCTTTTGGGAATGGCCATTGCCAATGGCGACCCTATGGTGGCAGTAGTTCGCTGTGGCGGTACTTGCGAGTTACGCCAGAAGGTTGTGTCCTATGACGGCCTTCGCAGTTGTGCGGCAATGAATGCCTGTGGAGCCGGTGAGACCGGTTGCGGCTTCGGCTGTCTCGGTTGTGGCGACTGTGTGTCTGCTTGCCAGTTTGACGCGATCCACATGAATCCCGAAACAGGTCTTCCAGAAGTGGATGAAGACCGCTGTACAGCTTGTGGAGCCTGTGCCAAGGCTTGTCCGCGCCACGTCATTGAGTTGCGCAAGAAAGGTGTTAAGGGCCGTCGCGTCTATGTGGAGTGTGTCAACAAAGACAAGGGTGCCGTTGCCATGAAGGCCTGTAAGGCTGCCTGCATAGGCTGTGGCAAGTGTGCCAAGGAGTGTCCTTTTGGCGCCATTACTGTAGAGAACAACGTATCGTATATTGATTATACCAAGTGTCGTCTGTGCCGCAAGTGCGTGGCAGTGTGTCCTACACACGCCATCAAGGCTGTTAATTTCCCTGCCCCTAAACCTAAGGCAGAGGTGCAGACTGAAGCTACTCCTTCGGCAGTGAAACCTGTCGCACAGTCAAAGGCCAGTACGACAACCAAACAAGAGGAGGAACAAGCATGAAAATCAGAACATTCAGTATAGGAGGAATACATCCAGAGGAAAACAAACTCAGCAACGATGCGACAACTCAGGTAGCAGCATTACCGGTTCAAGCTATTTTCCCACTCTCGCAACATATTGGTGCTCCTGCCAAACCTGTTGTTGCCAAAGGCGACAAGGTGAAGGTCGGCACGATGATTGCTGAAGCAGGCGGTTTCGTCTCAGCACCTATTTATTCATCGGTAAGCGGTACCGTGTTGAAAATTGACACTGCCGTAGATGCTACTGGTTACCGTAAACCTGCCATCATCATCAATGTAGATGGTGACGAGTGGGAGGAGAGTATCGACCGCTCTAACAAACTCGAAACCGTAGAGGAACATCCCGAACTCACCCCAGAAGAGATTGTCAATCGCATCAAGGTGGCTGGCGTCACTGGAATGGGTGGTGCAGGATTCCCTACCTTTATTAAGCTTTGTCCGCCTCCCACAGCCAAGGCTGAGTGTGTCATTATCAACGCAGTGGAGTGTGAACCATACATCACCGCAGACTATCGTCTTATGCTTGAGAAATCAGACGAGATTCTCGTTGGTCTCGAACTGCTCATGAAGGCTGCCAAGGTTACCCGTGGTTATATTGGTATTGAGACCAACAAGCCTCAGGCCATTGAACTCCTTGCTGATAAGTGTGCCAAGAAGTTTGGCGGTTCTGCCTATGAGGTAGAAGTAGTACCCTTGAAGCAGCGCTACCCACAGGGTGGTGAGAAACAGCTCGTTGATGCTGTTATCAACCGTCAGGTGCCCGCACCTCCTGCCATACCCGTCAATGTTGGCGCCATTGTGCAGAATGTAGGAACAGCCTTTGCTGTCTATGAGGCAGTGATGAAACACAAACCTCTGTTTGAACGCTACACAACCGTGACTGGTAAGAAGTTGCGTCAGCCAGGCAACTATCTGGTGCGTATGGGAACGCCTATGAAAGACCTCATTGCCGTGTGCGGTGGAATGCCAGAAGAAGATTCTAAGGTGCTCGCAGGCGGTCCTATGATGGGTAAAGCTATGACCTCCACAGATGTTCCTGTGTGCAAGGGTACTAACTCGGTGACCATCCTCTCTGGTGAGGATGCTGTACGTAAAGAACCACAGCCCTGTATCCGATGCGCCAAGTGTGTGAGTGCTTGTCCGATGGGCCTCGAACCCTATCTGCTTGCCAAACTTTCTGCTGTGAGCAATTGGGAACGTTGCGAGTCCGAAGACATTGTCAGCTGCATTGAATGTGGATCGTGCCAGTTTACCTGTCCCGCCCATCGTCCGCTGCTTGATAACATCCGCTTGGGTAAGCAGACCGTCATGGGAATCATCCGCAGCCGTCAGGCCAAGAAATAATCAAAAGACACATTATTTAAAATATAAATATCGAAAATACAATGGGAAAACTCATCGTTTCATTATCGCCCCATGCTCATGGAACTGATACCGTCGAGCGCAACATGTATGGCGTCATCATCGCCCTGTTGCCTGCTTTGGTGGCTTCGTTTTGGTTCTTCGGCATAGGATCGGTCATCGTGACTGCAACAAGTGTTGCAGCATGTGTACTCTTCGAGTGGGCCATAAACAAATACATGCTCCGTAATGAGCGCACCACCGTATGCGACGGTTCTGCCGTGCTCACCGGATTGCTCCTTGCCTTTAACCTTCCGTCCAACCTTCCGTTGTGGATCATCATTATCGGTGCCCTTTTCGCCATCGGTTTTGCAAAAATGCCATTCGGAGGACTGGGTAACAATCTGTTCAATCCTGCACTCGTAGGACGTGCAGCCCTGTTGGTAGCTTTCCCTGCGCAGATGACCACATGGCCTAAGGTAGGACAGACCTTTGCCTATCTCGATGCAGAGACCGGCGCCACACCGCTGTCTATCATGAAACAGGCTATCAAGAGTGGTGATGCTTCTGTGCTCGACCGTCTGCCAGACTCCTTGTCGCTCTTCCTCGGCAATCATCCTGACGGAGCAGGTGCCATGGGTGAAATCTGTGCCCTTGCCCTGCTGCTCGGACTTGCTTATATGCTGTGGAAGAAAATCATCACTTGGCACATTCCCGTGAGCATTATCGTCACGGTATTTGTTCTTGCCGGATTGATGCACGTGGTTAATCCTGTCTATGCCGATCCCGTTTCAGTAGTACTCAGTGGCGGTCTGATGCTTGGTGCCATCTTCATGGCTACCGACTATGTGACTTCGCCGATGACTCATCGCGGACAACTCATCTACGGTGTGGCAATCGGTGCACTAACCGTCATCATCCGTAACTGGGGCGCCTATCCTGAAGGTATGTCGTTTGCCATTCTTATCATGAATGCCTTCACACCCCTCATCAACAATTATGTTAAACCTAAACGTTTCGGGGAGGTAGCCAAATGAAGAAATTAGAATCATCATTGCTCAATATGACCCTCGTGCTCACAGCCGTTACGGTCATCATGGGAGGCATTCTCGCTGCTGTCAACGACATCACGAGTAAACCCATAGCACAACAGAAAGAGAAAGCCCTCGCTGACGGTATCAAGGCGGTCATGGGAATAGACAATTTTGTCGTTGCTGAAACCGATACCTTGTCTCAGACTGATAGCAAGGGAAAGGAACAGCTATTTGTCATTTACACTATTGAAAACAACGGTCAACCCTATGGCGCTGCCGTAGAGAGTACTACAGGTGGCTTCGGTGGCGACCTCAAGGTACTGGTAGGCTTTGACGAGGCTGGCACTATCTTGGGCTATACACTCTTGGAACACGCTGAAACCCCAGGACTGGGCGCCAAGGCCGATAAGTGGTTCCAGAAGGGCGAAAAGGGTAACATCATTGGTAAGAACCCTATCACCCCGCTCACCGTATCGAAGGATGGTGGTGATGTGGATGCGATTACAGCTTCTACCATCACAAGTCGTGCCTTCCTCAAGGCTGTCAACAATGCCTATTCCGCTTATATGCAGAACAGTAAGAACATCCAGAATGGAGCCTCTGCCGATGCGCAGACCGGAGCCACTCAACAAACCAATGAAAAGTAATACGTTATGAGTTATCTGAGTATAATAAAAAATGGAATCGTGAAGGAAAACCCAACCTTCGTCTTGATGTTGGGTATGTGTCCTACACTCGCCACGACCACTTCCGCTATCAACGGTATGTCAATGGGACTGGCAACCATGGCGGTGCTCATCTGCACCAATTTTGTGATCAGTTGCATCAAGAAAGTCACCCCCGACATGGTGCGCATCCCTGTTTTCATTGTAGTGATTGCAGCGTTTGTTACCATTCTCCAAATGATTATCAAGGCCTATCTGCCTGAAATCGACGCCTCTCTCGGACTCTTCATTCCCTTGATTGTCGTCAACTGTATCATCCTCGGTAGAGCGGAAGCCTTTGCTGCAAAGAACTCGCCCGTAGCGTCGCTTTTTGATGGTATCGGCATCGGACTGGGCTTCACCATCGGTCTGACACTGCTTGGCGTTTGCCGTGAACTGTTAGGCTCTGGTTCCGTATTTGGTCTGCAACTCTTGCCCGAGACCTACAATATCCTACTTTTCGTATTGCCTCCAGGAGCCTTCATCACTCTCGGTTTCCTTGTGGCTATTGTAAACAAACTAAAGAAGGCATAATGTTATGGAATATATATTGATATTTATCTCCGCCATTTTTGTGAACAACATCGTGTTGTCACAGTTTCTCGGCATCTGTCCGTTTCTTGGCGTTTCAAAGAAAGTAGATACCTCGCTCGGCATGTCTGCCGCAGTAGCCTTTGTGCTGACTCTCGCCACCATCGTTACTTGGCTTGTACAGCATTATGTGCTCAACGTCTTCGGTTTGGCTTATCTTCAGACCATAGCCTTCATCCTCGTCATTGCCGCTCTGGTGCAGATGGTGGAGATTATTCTCAAGAAGGTGTCGCCAGCGCTCTATCAGGCATTAGGTATTTTCCTGCCTCTTATCACCACCAACTGTGCAGTACTTGGTGTGGCAATCCTCGTCATTCAGAAAGACTTCTCATTGCTCCAGTCGGTAGTCTATGCGTTCTCTACAGCCCTCGGTTTTGGCTTGGCATTGACCGTGTTTGCCGGAATGCGCGAGCAGATGGAACTCTCATCCATCCCCAAGGGTATGCGTGGCATGGCTATCGTCATGTTGTCAGCAGGTCTGTTGAGTCTTGCCTTCATGGGCTTCTCTGGAGTTGACGGCGGCTTGCGACTGTTGTTCGGTCTCGACTGATTTATCAGATTTTCATTATACTGGGAGGTGTGTCAAAGTCATTGTCACGCCTCCATTTTTTTCGCACCTTTTCATTCCTACATCGTTGGCTTTTCTCCTTTTCAGTTCCCATGTTCCTCCCATTTTGTCCCATCGTCGCCCGCCTGATTCTGGGATTTAATGCGGATTCACTGGTGACTTACTGAGGAGTTGCCCACGTCTGTGTGCTGACGGAATGTTCAGTGCGATGAGTGATTCTCTCTTGAATCGCAGTGCAAAGGTATGAAGAAAAACAATCGGTTGTTCCACTTGTCGCCAACTTGTGATGGAAATGTCGCCAACTTGTTGCATTTACATGTGTATCAATACGTTACAAAGCATAATTTTGGAGCGTTAAACATGGTGATTGTTGTATATTGCTGAATATAAGGCAGATAGGTGGAGTGCTATACTTTATTGGGCTTGAACCTGTGGTAAGATCATGGGTGAGAAATTAGACGCTGTAAAGAAAAGAGCTAAAAACGGCATTTTTCAGTGAAACGCAAAAATGGCGTTACAGCGTTACAATATAACAATATAACAGTTTTGAAAAACCAAAATCAAAATTTCGAGCCAAAATTTTATATATAATATATATATATATATATATTTATATATAAGTTATATATGTTATATTTTGAAAAATTGACTTCTTCTCTTTTCTGCGGCAGTTTTTGCTAAACGAAAACTGTTATATTGTTATATTGTAACGCTGTTATGCTTGTCATATGTAAATAGTTTTTAACACTCATAGATGCGTGTCTAAACCCAAAATAGAGATAATCGAGCGTTATTCTTCCCATTTCCTTTTTGTGGTCCTGAACACAATCCACTATGCTTGTTGTTGCTATAGAAACTTTGAACCATTAATCGATCTATCAATGATGATTGGTATCCATAAAAAGAGAAGATGTTTTTTTTTACACCTTAAAAATGTCGCATTACAGTATTACAGTTTTTGAAAAGCTAATTTTATTGTTCTAATTAGGCAAATCTTCCCAAAGATATTCATGGTTTTGTTCTTATAAAACTAAGGTAAGGGAGTTCTGCGAAATGTAATGTAATGAAAAGAGAAATATAAAATGGTAAATATATTATACATGCAAAAGTATATTTGTGAGGCGTGTGTGATTAAAAAAACGAAGGACGAAATCCAAATCAATTTCATCCTTCGTTTCTCACCATGCCCCAAACTCTAACGAGTTTAACTTCGTTCCTTACGTTCGGAAGTTTCGGGTTTTAGTTTGGTTGTGTAATCATTTCATGAATACGAGATAGACTGCGGCTATGAGACAGAGGAAAGCCAGACAATGGTTCCAGTGGAGCTCTTGTCCTTGAAACATCACATTGGCAATCACAGCGAAGACAATCAGCGAGATACACTCTTGGATGACCTTCAACTGTACCAGCGAGAATGGCCCACCGTTACCCTCGAAACCAATGCGGTTGGCAGGTACCTGACAGCAATACTCGAAGAAGGCTATGACCCAAGAAAAAGCAATGACCCCGATGAGAGGCCAATTGCTACTTGTTCCAGTCTGCTGTAATCGCAGATGTCCATACCATGCGAACGTCATGAAGATGTTGCTTAAAAGCAACAGACATACGGTATATATTCCGTTCATTCGATTACTGCTTTTTCAGATATTCGTCCATGTGGGCTGCTGCACGACGTCCGTCACCCATGGCGAGGATGACTGTTGCGCCACCGCGCACGATGTCACCACCTGCGAAGATTTCCTCACGGGCAGACTGCATACTTTCATTGACAACGATCGTGTTTTTACGACCGAGTTCCAGTCCGGCAATGGATTTGGGAACCAATGGATTGGGAGATACACCTACTGCTACAATGACCTGATCGACATCAAGGGTGACAGTCTTTCCTTCTACAGCAACAGGAGAGCGGCGTCCTGAAGCATCTGGTTCGCCCAACTCCATCACTTGAAGAACGGCAGCCTTGACGGCTCCCTTGTCATCGGTCAGATACTCAATAGGATTGTGGAGGGTCAGGAAGTTGATACCTTCCTCCTTGGCGTGCTTCACCTCTTCCAGACGGGCAGGCATTTCCTGTTCGCTGCGGCGATAGACGAGGGTTACGTTTCCTCCCAGTCGTTTAGCGGTTCGGCAAGAGTCCATGGCGGTGTTTCCTCCACCTACCACCAATACATTCTTACCGAAGTTGATGGGAGTGTCGGTATTGGGGTTTGCAGCATCCATGAGGTTGACACGAGTCAGGTATTCGTTGCTCGACATGATGTTGATAGCGTTTTCTCCAGGAATGCCCATGAAGTTAGGCAGTCCAGCGCCCGATCCCACGAAGATTCCCTTGAAGCCCTCTGCTTCAAGTTGTTCTACGCTGATTGTCTTTCCCACGATGACATCGGTCTGGAAATTGACGCCCATCTTCGAGAGGTTTTCTATCTCTACATCGACGATGCGGTTGGGGAGTCGGAATTCGGGAATACCATATTTGAGTACACCGCCAATCTCGTGTAGCGCCTCAAAGACATGGACCTCATAGCCTTTCTTAACCATATCGCCAGCAAAGGAGAGTCCGGCAGGACCTGATCCTACTACGGCAATCTTTATGCCGTTGGCGGGAGCAATTTCAGGAAGACTGCTATTGCCGCTCTCGCGCTCATAATCGGCCGCGAAGCGCTCCAGATAGCCGATGGCTACTGCAGGTTCGTTCATCTTCAGGTGGATACATTTGCTCTCACACTGTTTCTCCTGTGGACATACACGTCCGCAGACAGCAGGTAGGGCAGAGGTGTTTTTCAGCACCTTTGCAGCTGCAAGGAACTGTCCGCGCTCTATATTTTTAATGAACGAAGGGATGTTGATGTTTACAGGACAGCCTTCCACACAGGTGGGTTTTGCGCAGTCCAGACAGCGTTTGGCCTCGGTCATCGCCATGGTCTTGGTGAGGCCGATGTTGACCTCTTCGGTACGTGTTGTTGCACGATAGACAGGGTCGAGTTCTGGCATCTTCACGCGCTCAATCTGAGTACGCTCTTTGGGTTTCATGCTCTTGCGGAGTTCATCTCGCCATGGTGCATTGCGGTCGATAAGCACTTCCATGGGTTCGTCGGTAGGCTCTACGTCCATCTCCACGTCGGTGTTTTTCTTCTGCTTGTCGCATTTCTTGCATGCGTTGAGGTGTTCTTCAAAGTGTTGCAGCTCTTCCTGCTCAGCCTCTTTGAAAGTACCCATGCGCTTGAACATCTCATCCCAATCAACGAGTGCACCGTCAAATTCAGGTCCGTCGATGCAGACAAACTTGGTTTTACCACCGATGCTCAGGCGACAGGCACCACACATACCTGTACCATCCACCATGATGGTATTGAGTGACACCTCGCAAGGAATATTGTGCTTCTGTGCGGTGAGGTTTGAGAATTTCATCATGATAGGAGGTCCGATGGCAAACACCTTATCGATGTGTTCCTGTTCTACGAATTTCTCAATACCAATGGTCACCACGCCTTTCTCGCCATAGCTGCCATCGTCGGTCATGATGATCACTTCGTCGCTGCTTTCACGCACTTTGTCTTCCAGAATGATGAGGTCTTTAGAGCGGCCTGCCATGACTGACAATACGCGGTTTCCGGCAGCTTTGAGTGCCTGGATGATGGGCAGCATAGGAGCCACACCGAGTCCACCTCCAGCACAGACGACGGTGCCGTAGTTTTCGATGCGTGTGGGGTTGCCCAGTGGTCCTACCACGTCGGTAATATAGTCACCCTCATTGAGCATGCAAAGCTTTTTCGATGATAGACCTACTTGCTGTACGACGAGTGTGATGGTGCCTTTGGCAATGTCGGCACCGGCAATGGTCAACGGCATGCGCTCACCATTCTCACCGATACGCACGATGACAAAGTTGCCAGCCTTACGGCTTTTGGCAATCAGGGGAGCTTCTATCTCGAAGAGAAATACCTTCTCAGAGAATTGCTCTTTCCTTACGATTTTGTTCATGATGTTGGCTTGTATTGTTTTTGTTTAGTATGAGGCTTCTGTTTAGTCGATGATGTCGAAGCCAGTGTATGGTACGAGTGCCTTTGGAATGACAATGCCCTTCTCAGTCTGATTGTTTTCGAGAATGGCAGCCACGATACGTGGGAGTGCGAGAGCCGAACCGTTGAGAGTGTGGCAGAGCTCGATCTTCTTGTTGTCGGCACGACGATAGCGGCATTTCAGACGGTTGGCCTGATAGGTATCGAAATTGGAAACTGACGATACTTCGAGCCAGCGCCCCTGTGCTTCAGAATAAACCTCGAAATCATAGCAGATGGAAGAGGTGAATGACTGGTCGCCTCCGCAGAGCAAGAGGATGCGGTAGGGGAGTTCGAGTTTTTTGAGCAGTCCCTCTACGTGATCGAGCATTTCCTTATGACTCTGTTTTGAGTGTTCGGGCTTGTCGATGCGTACGAGTTCAATTTTTGAGAACTCATGCAGTCTGTTCAGTCCACGCACGTCTTTACCATATGATCCAGCCTCGCGACGGAAGCACTCAGTGTAGGCACAGTTTTTGATAGGAAGTTGCGACTCGTCGAGAATGACATCACGGTAGATATTGGTCACGGGCACTTCGGCAGTAGGGATGAGATAGAAATCATCTACCTCGCAGTGGTACATCTGTCCCTCTTTGTCGGGCAGCTGTCCAGTTCCGTATCCAGAAGCAGCGTTGACCACGGTAGGTGGCATGACTTCGGTGTAGCCGCTCTTGCGTGCCTCGTCAAGGAAGAAGTTGATGAGGGCGCGCTGCAGGCGTGCACCTTTACCAATATAAACGGGAAATCCGGCACCGGTAATCTTCACACCGAGGTCAAAGTCGATGAGGTTGTATTTCTTGGCAAGTTCCCAGTGGGGCACTTTTGCTTCATCGTTTTTGGGGTTGGCAGTCCATGTTCCCACGGTATCTGTTCCGTCGCATTCCTTCTGATTGCTCTTTACCACATGGTTGTCTTCTGCGGTTTTTCCTTCGGGCACTTCATCGTAAGGGATGTTTGGTATCTGACAGAGCAGTTTTACCAGGGTTTCCTGTGCTTCACCCATCTGCTGTTCCAGTTGTTTAGAGGACTCTTTCATGGCAGCCACTTCTTTCTTGATAGCTTCCGCCTCTTCGCGTTTTCCTTCCTTCATCAGTTTGCCAATCTGTCCAGCCTGCTGTTTCTGTTCGCTTAGATTTTTGTCCAACTGCTGCTGGGTTTCACGGCGTTTCTTGTCCACGGCCAATACTTCTTCGATGGCCTCGCGTGCACCTTTGAACTGTTTCTTCTCCAGTCCGCTGATGACGTGTTCTGTTTCCTCGTTGATGAGTTTAAGTGTAAGCATAATTATGTGTGTTTATGAATTTTTTTCTTTTTTTTGCTATGCAAAGGTAACAAAAAGTTGCGAATTGGCGAAATGATTCCACCTATTTATTTACGCATTATTTACGCGTTGCATGATGATGGAAGCCCATTTGTCGCGGTTTTTCGCACCTGTCAATGTAAGCCCGAGTTCCTTTCCACGTGCTTCAAGCAACGGAATATCTTCGGTATAGAATCCGCTGAGAATGAGTTTAGCATCTTGCTTCATGATTTGACAAAAGCGAGGCATGTCGTTGAGTAGGATGTTGCGGTTGATATTGGCAAGTACCAAATCGTAGTCGGCAGTTTTGGAGTCGAGTAGGGAGGCATCGCCACAGTAAACAGACAATTGACTGTCAACACGGTTGATAACGGCATTATGGCGAGTGTTGCCGCTACTCCATTCGTCTATGTCATAGGCAGTTACATGGCTTGCTTTGAGTTTTAGTGCAACAATGCCGAGAATGCCTGTTCCGCATCCCGCGTCCATGACGCGTAAGTCTTTCATGGGCATATCGAGCATCCATTCGCAAATCATCTGGGTAGTCTCGTGGGTGCCCGTGCCGAATGCCAGTCGTGCATCTATTTCCACACTGATGTCGGCAGGTTGGGAAGGCAGGTGTCGCCCATCGTGAATCGCCAGTCTGTTGTTGCCTACGATGATAGGTTCGAAGCCTTCCTGTTCCCATTGCTCGTTCCAGTCTTTGTCTTCTGCCTTGTTTATTGTGTAAATTATATTGGTTCCCATTATAGGGAAGTTGTTTACTATATCTTCGAGTGCTTGTCTATCGAGTAATGGTTGCTGTACGTAGCCCCGTATGCCGTGTTGCGTTTCTTCGAAGGATTCAAATCCTGCGTCGGCAGTAAGTGCTGCCAAAATGTCGCAAGCGTCTTGCGAGAGAGGCGATAATTGGAAATCTACTTCAAAATACTTCATCTTATTGCTTTATTTTTGTGCAAAATTACAAAAAATAGGGAAAAACCTACCCCTTCTTAGGGAAAATCCCTAAATTTGCATGATATTTGATAATAAATTTGCAATGTGAAATTATAAAAATGCAATGAGATATGAAGAAGATTATCTTAATGACAACGATTTTGGTGAGTCTCCCGATGCTCTCTATGGCACAGGATGACGATATGTATTTCGTTCCCACCAAGGAATCGAAAGCCAAAGAACTCAAATCCTACGGAATGCCCGCAGACACCTATTATTCTGGTAGTAAGAAATCATCGCGCGAGTACAATCGTCGTGCATGGTCTTCTGTTGCTCCCATTGATTCGGCAGGCAATGATATTATCAATTTCTCAGCCACAGAGGGTGTCTATCCTGATTCCGCATATTCAGAAGCCGACGACTACGCTTGTACGCGTAAGATGAGTCGTTTTGACGGTTATACGCCCAGTGAAGCCTATTGGGAAGGTTACCGCGACGGAAGATGGACAGGTGTGCGTCCGGGATGGTACGATGCTTGGTACGGTTCGTGGTACAGTCCTTGGCGTTCGTCATGGTATGACCCATGGTATGATCCCTGGTACTATAGTTCTTATTGGGGATGGTATTCACCTTATTATTATTCCACTTGGTACAGTCCTTGGCATTACGGCTATTACTGGGATCGTCCCTATTGGGGTTGGGGAGGAGGAGTCTATATCTCAGGTCCTGTGCATGCCGGCAGATCGTGGAGTCGCTCAGGCTATTCACATCATAAATACGCAGGCAATACCGACAGTAATGCCAACCGCCGTGGAGGTAGTCTGGCAGGCTATCGTGGTCAGCGTAATAGTAACATAGACTACGGCACCCGCGGTCAGCGTAACAATGTGCGCGATTTGGGCGGTTATCGTTCACGCTCTTACAACAGTAACAGCAACAGTTCCTACAGCCGTCCGTCTTACAGCAATGGCGGTTCGTCGTTTGGCGGAAGCAGCCGTTCTGGTGGTGGACGCTCAGTAGGAGGCGGTCATAACTATGGCGGACGCCGCTGATGCGTCATCGCTATTTGGTGTGAGAGATACAAATATTTTATCAACGAAAACAAAATACGACTATGAATATAAAAGCAATTACCGCTGTCATGCTGGCTTCTGCCGCAGCAGTTCAGATGCAGGCACAATCAGAGGTGCCAGCCGTTGGCGACTCGTATGATGCCGCAGCATTATCTACAGAAGACCTGAATGGTACAGCCCGTTATGTGGGTATGGGTGGAGCCATGGATGCGCTTGGCGCAGATATTTCCACAATCGGCACCAATCCTGCCGGTATCGGATTGTTTCGCAAGGGACAGGTGAGCACTTCGTTTGGCTTTGTCAATTTGCAGGATGCCGCCTCGTTTGCCAATGCCAACAAGACCAATGTGTCGTTTGACCAGATTGGTGTGGTGCTCAGCACCAGAACCGGTGTGAGCAGTTTCCTCAATTTTGGTTTCAACTATCACAAAAGCCGCAATTTCAATCAGATACTCACCGCTGCAGCCAAGTTGAATGGTTCGTCGCAGAGTTTGCAGACCACGCTCAAGGACATGAACGGACTGCTCAATAAGAATTCGTTGGCTTATTCGCAGCTTGACGATATTTATCTGGGTAATTTGCTGCTCCAAGAAGATCCTGATACGCATGAAAAATATGTTGTGGGTTATGGAGGCGATATGTACGACTTCAATCGTGCTACCTCTGGCTACATAGGCAACTACGACATCAATATCAGTGGTAATAAAAAAAACCGCCTCTATCTTGGTCTTACCATAGGTATTAGCGATGTGCACTATAAGGACTACAGCGAGTATTACGAGACTTTACAGCCAAACCAAGATCATATAGATGGTGTGCTCATCAGCGATCAGCACAATATTTCGGGAACAGGTTTCAATATCAAGGCAGGTGCCATCTTCCGTCCCATTGAAGAGTCTCCCTTCCGCATCGGTCTCTCTGTAGCTACTCCCACCTTCTATAAGCTCACCACAGAGAACTACACCACTATTGGTTCCAATGTTGATAAGTCGGCAGCCAGTGAGGATTTCCGTTTCAATACGCCATGGAAGTTTGGCATAAGCCTCGGTCATACCATTGGTAATCAGATTGCCCTTGGAGCCGTTTATGAATATGCAGACTACGGTTCGTGTGACATGCGCACCATCGACGATGCCTATTACGACTACTACGATGGCTATCATGAGAATAGCAGTAGTGAGTTTTATATGAACCAGTTGACCAAGAAGAATCTCAAAGGTGTGAGCACTATCAAACTCGGAGGCGAGTTCCGTCCTGATAAGAGTTTCGCCATTCGTTTGGGTTATAACCACGTGACTCCGATGTTTAACAAAGGTGCTTTGCGCGACCAGACCATCGACTCTCCGGGTGTCTATTATGCTTCGACCACCGACTATACGAACTGGGGGGCAACCGACCGTATCACGGCAGGTGTAGGTTTCACCTTCGACAAGTTCCGTTTAGACTTGGCTTACCAGTATAGTCAGCGCAACGGCGATTTCTATCCCTTCATGAGTTATTATTCAGCCGATTATATTGATGCCGACAATGTGCGTCAGACCGAGGTCAATGAGTGTTCACCTGTTAGTGTGAGCGACAAGCGCCATCAGGTACTCTGCACCCTCTCATACAGTTTCTGACCAATCTTTATATTCTACATAAATTTGAGAGTTGCTCCCATCGAAAGTTAAGTTCGATGGAGAGCACTGAAAAACCTCTCAAATTCTTTTATGTCTAAAAATAATGCTCATGTGTAGGGCGCTTTGCTCGCATATGTGCATTATTTTTTGTACCTTTATAGCATATTTAGAGAGATATGCTGGCCACAACAAGAAACATTTCAGTTTACCGATAATTCCGGTCTATATGGCAAGGTCGTTCCACAGAAGCACTTGCTTCGCCAAATTAATGACCTTGTAGACTTTTCATTTGTTTACAAAGAACTTGTTTCAAGCATCTGCACAGCTACCTCCACAGGGTTTGTCGGGAGCGTCACTATTTCTCTTCATTTCTTCAAGCAGGAATTTGGGCGTGAATCCCTTTTTGCTCTTCGCCACTTCTTCTGGTGTACCGGCAGAAAGCACCTCACCGCCTTTTCGTCCGCCCTCCGGCCCCATGTCGATGATGTAGTCCGCTTGGCGGATGACGTCGAGGTTGTGCTCTATGACGATAACGGTATTTCCACGATCTACCAGTTTCTGTAAAACATCCATAAGGATTCTGATGTCTTCAAAATGAAGTCCCGTGGTTGGCTCGTCAAGGATATAAAGGGTTTTGCCCGTATCTTTTTTCGACAGTTCTGTGGCAAGTTTTATGCGCTGGCTTTCACCTCCAGAGAGCGTTGTCGAAGGTTGTCCGAGTTTGATGTATCCCAATCCCACATCCTGTATGGTTTTGATCTTCCTCAAGATATCGGGTACATTTTCAAAGAATTCGACGGCCTGGTTGATGGTCATGTCTAAGACATCGGCAATAGATTTTCCCTTGAACCTCACTTCCAGCGTCTCCCTGTTGTATCGCTTGCCATGGCAGGTCTCACACGGTACTTGTATGTCGGGCAGAAAGTTCATTTCTATCGTTTTGTATCCGTTTCCACCACAGGTTTCACATCTTCCGCCTTTGACATTAAACGAGAAGCGTCCTGGCTTATAACCTCGAATCTGTGCTTCTGGCAGATTCACGAAGAGTGATCGTATGTCGGCAAAGACCCCCGTATATGTGGCTGGGTTTGATCGTGGAGTGCGTCCTATGGGACTCTGATCCACATTGACCACCTTGTCGATATGCTCCAGTCCTTCAATACTGTCGTAGGGCATGGGTTTTTGCAACGAACGGTAGAAATGCTGGGAGAGGATGGGGTAGAGCGTTTCGTTGATCATCGTTGATTTTCCCGAACCGCTGACTCCTGTGACGAGAATCAGGCATCCTAAAGGAAACGAAACATCGATGTTCTTGAGGTTGTTGCCTCGGCATCCTCGCAACGTCAGCAACTGGCCGTTGCCTTTTCTGTGGCGTCCTCTTTGCAACTGTTGCTCGCCTTTGAGGTATTGGGCGGTGATAGTATTGGTGTGCATCATCTCCTCAACGGTTCCCTGGAAGACCACCTCTCCACCTTTTCTTCCTGCTTTCGGCCCAATATCCACAATATAGTCGGCATTGAGCATCATGTCGCGATCGTGCTCCACTACGATGACCGTATTGCCGAGGTCGCGTAGCTCTTTCAGCGAACGGATGAGTCTGTCGTTGTCGCGCTGGTGCAGTCCGATGCTTGGCTCGTCAAGGATATAGAGCACATTGACCAACTGTGAACCGATTTGCGTGGCAAGACGTATGCGCTGGCTTTCACCTCCCGACAGCGTTGCTGCCTGTCTGTTGAGCGACAGGTAGTCAAGACCTACTTCAAGGAGGAAATCTATTCGTGTGCGAATCTCCTTGAGTATTTCTGTGGCAATCTGCCGTTGTTGGTCGTCCATGTGGTTTCCCACCTCGTTGAGCCATTCGCGCAGTTCTACCAAGTCCATATTGGCAAGCTGCGAAATGTTTTTATCCCAGATGCGATAGGAGAGTGCTTCCTGATTGAGCTTTTGTCCTTTACATTCCGGACATACACATTCGGCAAGAAACTGGTCCGCCCATTTCTGTCCGTTGCTGCTCTCGCCATTTTCCATCACATCATGCAGATATTTCACTACACCGTCGAAATCTACGAAGTAGTCACTTGACGTATGAACCAGTTCTTTGTCGATGCGCACCGTTTCCAACGAACCGTAGAGTATTTCGTTGAGCGCATCATCGGGGATGTCCTCAATTTTTGTTTTTAGCGTACAGTCGTATTTCTTGAGGATGGCATCGATTTGCCAGAATATCATTTGGTTTTTGTATTTTCCTAATGGCACGATGGCTCCCTCGTAAATGCTCATATTGCGTTTAGGAATCACTTTACCGAGATCTATTTCATTGATGTATCCCAGCCCTTTACAGCGAGGGCACGCACCTTGCGGTGAGTTAAACGAGAAGGTGTTGGGGGCGGGGTCGCTATAGGAGATTCCCGTTGTTGGACACATCAGCCGGCGTGAGAAATATTTGACTGCTCCCGTGTCGTGATTCATGACCATCAGCAGACCGTCTCCTTGTTTCATGGCGATGCGGATGCTCTTCTTGAGTCGTTCGTCATCGTTGCCTTTGACAGCCAACCGGTCGATGACCACTTCGATATCGTGGTTTTTATAGCGGTCCACCTTCATGCCCCGTGTGATTTCTTTCACTTCGCCATCCACTCTGATATGGAGATAGCCCTTTCGCCGCATACTTTCAAAGAGTTCGCGGTAGTGACCCTTTCTGCCTCTTACCACAGGAGCCATGATGAAGATTTTGCAGCCGCTATAGTCTGCTGCCACCATGTCGATGACCTTCTCTTCTGTGTATTTCACCATCTCCTCGCCAGTTGCGTAACTGTAGGCTTTGCCTGCTCTGGCGAAGAGCAGACGCAGGTAGTCGTAGATTTCAGTCGTTGTACCTACGGTAGAACGGGGATTCTTGTTGGTAGTCTTTTGTTCAATGCTGATAACGGGCGACAGACCTGTTATCTTATCCACGTCAGGTCGCTCCATGCCTCCCAGGAAGTTACGGGCATAGGCAGAGAAGGTTTCAATATAGCGGCGTTGTCCTTCGGCAAAGATGGTGTCGAAGGCCAATGACGATTTACCCGATCCGCTCAGTCCGGTGATCACGGTTAGGGAGTGGCGTGGAATCTCCACGTCTATGTTTTTTAAGTTATGGACGCGAGCGCCCCATACGTTGATTTTTTCGTCGTTGTTCATCTCATTTCAGTTGATTCGTTGAATTGTCGCAGCAAGGTCACGGCTTTCTTGATGTCGTAGTCGCGACCGTCGCCGCCTTTGGCCACCACACGCACAAAATAGACTCCGTCTTTCGCGGGATGTCCTCCGCTGCTACCGTCCCATCCTCCAGTGATCTCGCTCCATTCGTAGAGGCGTTGCCCTTTCCGATTGAAAATGGTGGCACGAAACGAAACGATGTTTTCATAGTTCGACTTCGCCTGATAGATGTCGTTGATGCCATCACCGTTTGGCGAGAAGGCATTGGGCATTTCCAAGCGGCTCTCCGTTGTTTCGCTGTTGTCCGTTTGTGCACAGACGGGCAGTGAGAGAAGGAGAAAAAGTGACGTTGTCAGTGCTATTTTGAGTGTCATATACTAATATTTTTGCAAATTTACGGAAAAATGTAGATTTACCGCATCTTTTTTTGTAATTTTGTAGGCGAAAGACTAAAATATGATGGAAATGAAGAACGGAATATTACGTCAACTCCTCTTTCTTGGCCTCTTTGCCTTCATGGCAGAGACAGCCTGTGCGCAGCTTAATTCTTACCGCGAGCTCCATAAAGTGAAGCGTAAGGAAACCATTTTTGGTATTGCCAAAGACAATGGGCTCACCATTGAGGAACTCATCAAGGCAAACCCGGAGATGAATACGCCAGGCTATGAATTGAAGAAAGGCGAATATATCAAAATCCCCTGGCCGTCTAATCATCCCTCGGCAGGAAATTCAGCAGGGGCAACATCAGAAATCAAGATGCCCGCTAAGCCGCAAGTACAAGACTGTGACATGACGCAGCGTGAAATACGCATCGGCATCATGTTACCCTTGCACGATATTAACGGTGACGGCAAGCGCATGACAGAATATTATAGAGGTGTACTCATGGCTTGCGATAGTTTGAGAGCAAACGGTATCTCTACCGATGTGAGAGCATGGAATGTGGCTGAAGATTCAGACATCAACAAGTTCTTGCAGGATCCCCATGCTGCCGACCGCGATTTGATTATCGGTCCGCTCTATTCTAAAATGGTGAAGCCCATGAGTGATTTCGTGAAGAAGAATGATATCCGCCTGTTGATACCGTTCTCTATCAATGCGCCGGAACTCACTACCAACAGAAATATCTATCAGGTGTTTCAGTCGCAGGATTTGCAGAATGATTCCTATATCACTCATTTCCTGCAACGCTTCTCCGACTGCCATACCGTCATCATTGATTGCAACGATACCACCAGTAAGAAAGGTAATTTCACCTTCCCTCTTCGTCGTCGCCTCGAAGCCAAGCACATGACCTATAATGTGACCAATCTGAAATCGGGCGAAGAAATGTTTCGTAAATCGTTCAGCATGACCAAGCGTAATGTTGTTGTTCTGAACACGGGGCGTTCTCCACAGCTCGGTGTGGCTCTGGCACGCCTCAGCGGACTCAAGACCATATACCCGGAAATGCAGATCACGCTCTTTGGCTATACCGAATGGATGCTCTACACCCGTCATCAACTCGATAATTTCTACCGTTTCGACACCTATATCCCGGCAACGTTCTATATGAATCCCCTGTCGTCGAAGACCGATAGAATCAATCTCAAATACCGGTGGAATTTCCATGCCGATATGATGAACGCCCTTCCTCGGTTTGCCATTACGGGTTTCGACCACGCCTATTTCTTCATCAAGGGACTCCATCTCTATGGTAAGAAGTTTACCGGAGCATCGGGCATGGTAGGCTACACGCCTATTCAGACACCACTTCATTTCGAGCGTCTTGGAAACGGCGGACTGCAAAACAAGAGTACACTCTTTGTACACTTCACCACAGGACGTAAAACTGAAATCATCAAGTTCTAACACCATAGGAAGGACATGAAAAAACTGAAACTGACAATAAGCGCCACGCAGAAGTGCCGATACATACTCATACTCACAGGACTGGTCATCGCCACAAGACTGTCAGCACAGGTAGGCGACTATCGTAACGAGTTTGCCATCGGTGTAAACGGTGGCATGATGATGAGTAGCGTAGGCTTCTCACCTCGCGTTCCGCAGAAACAGCTCGCTGGTTTAAGCGGCGGTATCACCCTGCGTTACACGTGCGAGAAATATTTCAAAAGCATCTGTGCCGTTGTAGCAGAAGTCAACTACGTACAAACAGGATGGAAAGAAGACATCCTCGATGTCAACGACAACCCCTGCTTCTATGCTGACGATCCCGACCATCCGCTCTACTATGAGCGCAAGATGAACTATGTGCAGATTCCTGTCATGGCACGACTGGGGTGGGGACGTGAGCGCAACGGACTGCAAGGCTTTTTCCAGTTAGGTCCGCAGGTGGGTTTCTTCCTCAACGAGAAGACCAATACCAATCTTGTGAAAGGATACGAACCGACAGAACAGCGTGCTTCCTACATCACAGCACAAGACACGATGGCGGTGGAGAATAAGTTCGACTACGGTATCGCCGTAGGAGCCGGAATGGAATATTCACACCCCAAACTGGGACACTTCCTGCTCGAAGGCCGCTATTACTATGGACTCGGCAATATCTTTGGGAATACCAAGAGTGATTATTTCGGTAAATCCAATTTCGGACAGATCGTCGTCAAGTTAACCTATCTTTTCGACGTGTTTAAAACCAACAACTCTAAAATCAAATAAATATTTCTATGTTTAAAAACCATCCAAAAGGTCTGCTACTTGCAGCACTCAGCAACATGGGTGAGCGCTTCGGCTATTACATTATGAATGCCGTGCTCGTGCTCTTCCTCTGCTCTAAATTCGGCTTGTCTGACGAAACAAGCGGTGTGATTTACTCTTTCTTCTATGCCGGCATCTATGTGCTAAGCCTTGTGGGCGGTATCATTGCTGACCGTACACAAAACTACAAAGGCACCATCATGACTGGTCTTGTGGTGATGGCTCTGGGCTACGTCATCCTGTCTGTGCCTGTTATGGCAACCAGCAATAATGTGTCGTGGCTGCTGCCCCTGACCTGTTTGGCACTGTTCTTCATTGCCTTCGGTAACGGTCTGTTTAAAGGCAACCTTCAGGCGATCGTCGGTCAGATGTACGATAATTTTGAAGCGGAAGCTGCCAAAAAAGGCGAAGAAGCACTCCGCATCGCCAAAGGTCAGCGTGACTCTGGTTTCCAGATCTTCTATGTGTTCATCAACATTGGAGGACTCGTTGCACCTTTCGTAGCTCCCATGCTTCGCTCATGGTGGTTGCAGGTCAACAACCTCAGTTATGATGCTTCGCTGCCAGCCCTCTGCCACCAGTATATCAACAATGGTGCAGCGCTTTCGGCAGATGCCCTCAACAATCTGGGTGAGTTGGTGACCAAGGTGGGAGGACAGACAGGCGGAGACCTGACAGCGTTCTGCTCTCACTATCTGAACATCTTCAACACCGGTATCCACTATTCCTTCATTGCATCGGTAGTGGCCATGCTGATTTCGCTGGTCATCTTCATCTCTTCTCGTAACATCTTCCCCACACCAGGTAAGAAAGAAGCTGTTAAGGCAGAGGAATATACCGAAGAGGAAAAGCGTGAAATGGCAACAGAAATCAAGCAGCGCATGTTCGCCCTCTTTGCTGTGTTGGGTATCGCCGTATTCTTCTGGTTCTCATTCCACCAGAATGGTATGTCACTCAGTCTCTTCGCACGCGACTTTGTGGTTACCGACACCATAGCTCCTGAGATTTGGCAGGCAGTAAACCCATTCTTCGTTATTGCCCTCACACCGGCCATCATGTGGATTTTCGGAAGTCTGACACGTGCCGGACGCGCCATCTCTACCCCACGTAAGATAGCCTACGGTATGGGTATTGCCGGATTGGCTTATCTCTTCCTTGCCATCTATTCTATGATGCAGGGTTATCCCTCAGCCGAGGAATTCAAAATGATGGGCGATACCGCTAAGGCTACCATGAAGGCAGGACCTTGGGTTCTCATCGTCGTATATTTCTTCCTCACCGTAGCAGAACTGTTCATCTCACCACTGGGACTCTCGTTTGTTTCAAAGGTAGCCCCCAAACACCTGCAGGGTCTCTGTCAGGGCTTGTGGCTCGGTGCCACAGCCGTAGGCAACCTCCTCTTGTGGATTGGCCCGTTGATGTACAATAAGTGGCCCATATGGGTGTGCTGGTCCGTATTCCTCGTGGTCTGCCTCATTTCCATGGGTGTCATGTTCGGCATGGTCAAATGGCTTGAACGCGTTACAAAATAAACATTTTATCATCACGGCGCATCCTCATCAGGGGTGCGCCTTTTTTTTCTTATCACGCCTATGTCTATAGGAGTCCTTGTCGTTACCGTGTGGCTCACACTGGTAGAACTCAATTGCGAAAATCTCTTCGATTACGAACACGACCCAGGGAAAAACGATACCGAGTGGGTAGAAGGTGGCGTACGCCGTTGGTCGCCTCAGCGCTATTGGCTGAAACAGCGCCATATTGCCCAGGAGATCATGTCGTGCAGTAACGATACCGCATCATGGGGACTCCCTAATCTCATCGCGTTGACAGAAGTGGAAAACGACCGCGTGCTCCATGATCTCACCCGTCGGTCATTACTTCGCAATGCAGGATATCATTACCTCATGACAGAGTCCGCCGACAGTCGTGGAATTGACGTGGCACTCTTATACCAGCCATTAGTCTTCCGTCCCATCTGTTACGATTGTCTGACAGTAGAACCCATGGAAGGCATGCGTCCCACGCGCGACATCCTCTACGTCAAGGGGAAATACATCTCTGGCGACACCCTCCATGTCTTTGTTGTCCATGCCCCCAGCAAGCTGAGTGGTGCTCGCTCGTCACAGTTATGGCGACAAAGCGTATTGCAACGCATCACTACCGAGGCAACCCGCATCCAAGTGCAGTCGCCAACAGCCAAAATCATCATCACAGGCGACTTCAACGATGTTGCAGACAGTCCTGTGCTCACAGCATTAGAAGCACACGGCTACCATAATATCAGCAAGGGAGTTAAGGGCAGACATGGTGTTGCGAAAGCCTCCTACCGTTATCTTGGCCATTGGCAAGGCATCGACCACATCTTCGTCAGCCCCTCGTTATTGCCCCATCTGGAATACTGTCATATCAATGACGCCCCCTTCCTTCTTGAACCAGACAAGAAGTATGGCGGTCAAAAACCGTTTCGCACCTACAACGGATACCGTTTCCAAAATGGTTTCAGCGACCACCTCCCCCTTGTCGTCCGTTTCCAATTCCAACGCCATTAATGTCGCATTCCACCCGAATTTTATCACACACATTTGCACCATATCAAAATTATTTATTAATTTTGCAACATCTATTCATTAACACGAGCAGAATATGAAAAACAAATGGTTTATTTTAGTTTGTGCACTGTTGGCGATAGAAACCAGCGCCACAGCACAACTGCTGCGCACCAATGTTGCGCAGGGAGAGATTGAGGGTGTCAGCCGCAACGGCCACGCCCTGTATATGAACATTCCATACGCAGAGGCACCTATAGGCAACCTGCGCTGGAAAGCTCCCGTGCCGAAAAAACCGTGGACAGGAGTGTACAAGGCCGACAAGTGGGGCAACCGCCCCCCACAGCCAACCGACCCCAACCAGAACGGCAACGAGATTCCAATGAGTGAGGACTGCCTGTACCTGAGCGTTGAGACACCCGCAAAGTCATCTGATGAGCGCCTGCCCGTGTTTGTGATGATTCACGGCGGTGGTTTCCTCACCGGATCGTACAGCGGCACGCAGGAGAGCTTTGTCCGTGAGGGCATCGTTTATGTCAGCATTGAGTACCGCCTTGGAGCACTCGGCTTCATGAGTCATCCGGAACTCAGCAAGGAGGCTGGTGGCCTCTCCGGTAACTACGGAATACTCGACCAGATAGAAGCCCTGCGATGGGTGCACAACAACATTGCGGCCTTTGGCGGCGACCCTGAGAAGGTGACCATTGCCGGCGAGTCTGCAGGAGCTATCTCCGTGAGCATCCTCTGTGCTTCGCCGTTAACCAAGGGACTGTTCCGCGCCGCCATCTGCGAGAGCGGAAGTTCGTTCTGGCCCGTCGGTGAGAAGCGCGACGGAAATGTCGCCGTGTGTACGGTGCGTAGTGCCGAGCAGGCCGGTATCGGTTTCCAAAAGCGCCTCGGCAAGAAGAACCTCAAGCAAATGCGCAAGGTGCCGTTCCAGCAGCTCGTTGACAACTCCCAGACGGATATATTCTGGCCTGTGGTTGACGGCCATGCCATCATAGACGACCAGTACAAGCTCTACGAGGCTGGACAATACAACGACGTTGACATCCTCATCGGCACCAACTCCGACGAAGGCTCCTTGTTCGCGTTCCCCATGCCCGTCGAAGCCTATCAGAAACGGGTCAAGGACATCTATGGCGACTGGGCCGACCGTCTGCTGGAGATATACCCCGCCACCAACGAACAGGAGGCCTGTTTCGCGCTGTCAGACATCTTCCGCGACGGTAGCTTTGCCTGGGGCACCTACGCCTGGGCCAACCTCCAGACCAAGACCGGCAAGGGACGTGTATATATGTACTACTTCGACCAAGACTCCGAAAACACCATTCTCCGCAGCAAAAGAGGCGGTGCCAGCCATGTTGCTGAGATGCCTTTCATCTACGGATTCAGCTTTAAGGGCGGTCGCATGACCGATACCGAGCGTCACATGCAGCAAATCATGTCGCGCTATTGGATTAACTTCACCAAGACAGGTAATCCCAACGGTGACTCGCTGCCCTATTGGACTACCTACAAACAGGACAAACCCACGGTGATGATCATCCATGAGGGTTTCCACCTCGACCGCCTGCCCAACCAACGCCAGATGGACTTCTTTGAAGCATTTTTCAAGAGTCGCAGGAAATAGAATATGATAATATACAAAGAACCTGTCAAAAAGCAAAATATGAAACATGGGGGCAGATTCCTGTCCCCATGTTCTTTTTTTGCGAAGCAACGAAAATCCACGGATCACACTGACGACACGGATTCTAGTTAAAGATTTTTGTTTAATATTCTAGTTAAGACCTCAACTGAGAATGCGCGCGAACACCTCGCTTCTGGGGAGAATTTTATTATGGATCGCATCGGAGATGCTCGAATTTTTGGAGCAGCGAGAGCAGAGAATAAATCCAAAAATTTATTCTTTGCCGAGTCGTGACAAAAATAACCTATAGGTAAATCTAAAACAAAATCTTTAGAATAATCTTCAACTAGAATCGTTTCCGTGTCCTCGGTGTGTTCCGTGGATAAGAAAAATTTCCGTGCGATATTACACCATTCACATATCTCAACACAACAAAATAGCGTGCAAGGTAATTGTTTTATACATTTGACCACAAAATTCACTCGCCAACCAAGCAATTATCGTTCGCTTCTCGTTGATTTCTCGTTCGTCCCTCGTTCGTCTCTCGTTGTGCTTTCGTTCGTTATTCGTTAGCCGATCGAGGACATAACGAATACCGAACGAGAAAACAGCGAAATGACAACGAGAAGACGACGAGAAGACGACGAGAACAAATCGAAACGAGGACGAGAAGCAAACAAAACAAACTACAGACCACAATCACCAACTATTACACCCGTTTTTGGCCATTTACATGGCGCGTGCTGCAAATCAACCCATCAGGCAGTACACCCTAAGCTCAAGACAAAACAAATGGCTGTAATAGCCTCTTTTTAACAACATAAAATCTGAAACTGCTCGCGCGCGAACCTATTAATATCTGGCAAAGCCCTTTACACCCTACCACATACTATCACCCCCCAGAACCAAAACACAGCCAGGTCATTTTTACCCGCGTCACAACATACAGCCAAGACCGTCAGACACACATCTAAAAGCAACATAACAAACTGCATATTAAATATATACAGAAATAAAATACAGCTAACCAGTATGAATGGGACACCAATCTACAACAGTACAAACAGATTTACAGACAAAATGCGTCAAAAATGACACAAACATTTACAGAAAGTGGCATTTCCACTACCTATCACAGCAAAGGGCAGGAGTCTCCTGTGAGAGTCCTGCCCTTTTATGTGATTAGAAATAATGAAGTCTTGTGATCAGAAACCTATCAACGCTTCACCTTGAGTTGTTTTTTTAATAGAGATTGATTGTCTGTTGCATGAGTTTACTTATCTGCAATTCTTCTCGTCTTTAGTATCAGCGTTACTCGTTTATTGTTATTTTTCTGGATTGAAACGAGAAAAGCAAGTGTAAAATCGAGAATAACTCTTAATTGGCTTTCCCTCCGGCCGCCGAACATTACCGAAATCAGCAATCATGCTACATTTGTGTGCGCATCTTCTTTAGAGGATGCGATGGTGGTGGGAACGTCAGCGATGATAGGAACGGAGCTTGATAGCATCGTGAATCAACACACGGATAAGTTCTGCAATCCCGTCGTGTTACTTAGAACAAATTCCGTTGCCCGTGATTCATCCGAGATCCACTTCTTTCAGGCGTTAGGCAATGCCCATGCTGAGCGTACAGAAAAAAAAGAGAACCATTGCTGATTCTCTTTGTGATTCCGGCGGGATTCAAACCCACAACCTTCTGATCCGTAGTCAGATGCTCTATTCAGTTGAGCTACGGAACCTCTCGTGGCGCCTCATTTCTCAATTGCGGATGCAAAGGTACTATATTTTTTTCAGACAACCAAACTTTTTTGCCTTTGAATTTTGCCAGTTTTTATTTATAGGTTTGATTCCTGTCCAGATGCGCACGGACAAGTAGCTGATTCATTGCATCTTCCGTATTGAAATCATAACATCTGACTGAATAGAGATGTGTACGACGTCTTCAAGACATAAACCGCATAGAAACAAAACAGAAACAAAAAAAAGAGAACCATTGCTGATTCTCTTTGTGATTCCGGCGGGATTCAAACCCACAACCTTCTGATCCGTAGTCAGATGCTCTATTCAGTTGAGCTACGGAACCTCTCGGATGCCTCATTTCTGAATTGCGAGTGCAAAGGTACTATGTTTTTTTCACTCGACCAAACTTTTTGGGATTTTTTTTCAAAAAAAGGTGCATTTTCCTTGGTTTTCCTGCCATTTCTTAGCCTTTTTACACCTGTTTTTCAAAGAAGAGAGAGACAATTATGCAAAATGAGCCTCAACAACTGCGAGACAAAAAACGCTGTGCCCCACCCTTGCCTCTTGATTTATATAGATGAATTTAGGTATGATAGATTACAATTAGAAGAAATCCGTTGGCTGTCTCACGAAAATATT
Organism: Prevotella sp. P5-126; assembly: GCF_002251185.1. Classification (NCBI taxonomy): domain Bacteria; kingdom Pseudomonadati; phylum Bacteroidota; class Bacteroidia; order Bacteroidales; family Prevotellaceae; genus Prevotella; species Prevotella sp. P5-126. The sequence continues at coordinate 56,415 of NZ_NPIZ01000109.1, read as the reverse complement.
CTACCTTTGCAAGCATGAAGAAGACATTTGCCGTATTGGGAATGATGTGTGCAGGATGTGCAGCAAGTGTGGAAAAAAAACTCAAAACCACAGAAGGGGTGACAGACGCTGCTGTCAACCTGCCTGCACGTACAGTATTGGTGGAATATGACGAACACCGCACGTCACCAGAACAACTACAGGCATCGCTGGCGCAAGTGGGCTACGACCTTGTTGTGGAACAAGACCGCAACGTAGAAGCCATTGAGCGAAGATCATGGCAGCGAATCCTGCGACAGGCCCTGCTCTCGTGGGGCTTTGCCCTCATGGTCATGTTGGTGGCAATGGGTTATATTCCGATGGGAAACCGCAATACGGAAAACCAAGTGATGCTCGTCATCGCGCTGCTCAATCTGTGTTACTGCGGACGGAGTTTCTACTGTAATGCGGCTCGACAACTCCTGCACCGTTCCGCCAATATGGACACCCTTGTGGCACTCTCCACCGGTATTTCGTTTGTCTTCAGCAGTTTCAACACCTTTTGGGGCGATAGCTTCTGGGGAGCACGAGGCATGGCGTGGCACACCTATTACGATGCATCGGTCATGATTATCAGTTTTGTGCTGACAGGCAGACTCCTGGAAGAGCGTGCCAAGCACAACACAGCCTCAGCAATCCGCGCCCTGATGGGACTCACTCCAAAGACCGCCCACCTCGTTGTAGATGACACGGTAAGCGATGTGATGCTGGCAGCCCTGCAACAGGGTGACACGATAGAAGTGAGACCTGGCGAAAAAGTACCCGTAGATGGCACCATTATCCCAGACTGCCGCACCAGCATCGACGAGAGCATGATTACAGGTGAAGCTGTGGCTGTGGAAAAAGCCCCCGGCGACAAGGTGCTGGCAGGTACCATCGTGAAAGGAGGCACGTTCCGCTTCAAGGCAGAAGAGGTGGGTCAACAGACCGTTCTGTCGCAGATGATTCGCATGGTGGAAGAAGCACAAGGTTCCAAAGCGCCCGTACAGCGTGTTGTGGATCACGTGGCTGCGGTATTCGTACCAGCCGTGGGACTCATTGCCGTAGCAACCTTCCTGCTCTGGTATCTTATCGGAGGCAGCAACTGTCTGCCGCAGGCTGTCATTTCTGCCGTATCCGTACTGGTCATAGCGTGTCCATGCGCCATGGGACTTGCCACGCCAACCGCCCTCATGGTGGGAATAGGCAAGGCGGCTGAAGCCGGCATACTGATCAAGGATGCCACCGCATTGGAACTGTTGCGCAACGTGGACAGCATGGTAGTAGATAAAACAGGAACCATGACTCTCCCCTCACCCGATGGTCAAGGCGAACAACTCAAGCCCTTTGCCCGTGAAGCCGTGGAGGAGTTACATAAAATGGGCATCACCCTCTACATGATGAGTGGCGACAAAGAAGAACGCGTCAGACACTGGGCACAGGAGGCAGGTATCAGCCACTACAAATGGCAGGTATTACCACAAGACAAAGACGATGCGGTAAAGGCCCTGCAACAAGAAGGCAGACACGTGGCCATGGTGGGAGACGGCATCAACGACTCGCAGGCATTGGCACGTGCCGATGTGAGCATTGCCATGGGACGCGGCACCGATGTGGCGATGGACGTGGCGCAAGTCACACTCATGGGCGACGACCTCAGGCGCATCCCTGATGCTATCCGATTGTCAAGACGCACGGTGGCAATGATCCGTCAGAACCTCTTCTGGGCATTTATATATAATATGGTGTGCATCCCACTGGCAGCCGGACTTCCTTACGCCTTTGGCGCACACTGGCAGATAACCCCGATGTGGGCATCTGCCCTGATGGCCTGTTCGAGCGTCAGCGTAGTGCTCAACAGTCTGCGACTGAAACGAAGCAATACCGTCATTCTGTCATTCACGAAACAAGCATAACAAATGGAACGCAAAGAAATCACCTTCGACACCTTTATCCGTAGCGTACTCTTCGTAGCCGTACTGGCAGGTATCATCCTCCTGCTGCGCCGCCTCAGCGGAGTGCTGCTGCCTTTCTTCCTGGCATGGCTCATTGCCTACCTGCTCTTTCCGCTGGTCAAATTCTTTCAGTACAAATGCAGGCTGCACTTCCGCATTCTCGGCATCCTTTGTGCCTTTCTTGTGGCAGGAGGCATTGTGTCACTCGCTTTCTGGCTCATCATACCACCCATGGTGGAAGAAGGAATAAGAGTGAAGGATCTGGTGCTCCATTATATAGAGACCAATGCCACCTTCAACAACATACCAAGTCAGATACAGGAATACCTGCACCGTCACCTTACCGGCGATGAGGTCAAAGCCATGGTCACGCAAGAGGGATTCATGCAAGCCATGAGAGAGGCCATGCCCAAGATATGGGCCATCATCACCCAAAGTATCGGGGCGGTAAGCAGTCTGCTCTCGGTCACTATGGTATTCCTATACACCCTGTTTATCCTCATCGACTATGAGAGACTGACCACAGGATGGCCCGACCTGTTGCCACAACGCTACAGAGCCTTTGCCGTGCAACTGGTACACGACGTAGAGGACGGTATGAACAAATATTTCCGCGGACAGGCCTGCGTGGCATTCTGCGTAGGTGTGCTGTTCAGCATCGGATTCCTCATCATCGACTTCCCCATGGCGGTAGGTTTGGGCATGCTCATCGGCCTGCTCAACATGGTACCCTACCTGCAAATTGTAGGTTTCGTACCAACGGTACTGCTTGCCATCGTCAAAGCGGCAGACTCAGGAGAAAACTTCTGGATTGTGTTACTCATGGCACTCATCGTGTTTGCGGTGGTTCAGATCATTCAAGACACCATTCTCACCCCACGCATCATGGGTAAGGTCATGGGCCTCAACTCAGCCATCATCCTACTCTCACTGTCTATTTGGGGGTCGCTGTTGGGCATGTTGGGTATGGTAATCGCCCTGCCTCTCACCACATTGCTCATCACCTATTACCAAAAATACATTGTCAAAAAAGGATAAAAATCAGATAATTATTTGTCATTATCCCATTTTGTTCGTACTTTTGCATGCAAAAGACCATGGTTTATGGCAAAGAATATCATACGGTCATAGACATACAAAGACAACATATTAAGAATAATACAAAAAAATTACAGAACACATCGATATTAGAGGATACAACAACAAACAAACGACACAACAAAATAAAAAGATTGTTTTTAACAATGGGGAAAGGATTACAACAACATATTGTGCGAGCCATTGTCACTGTGTTCTTCATCATATACACAGTGGCTTTGTCGGCACAAAACAACCAATACCGCATGGATGACGGTCTCTTCAAACTCTACGAAAAGGCCTACAAAGAACGAAAAACGCTGGCAGGAAAAATTCTCGCAGATACCATCATAGAAAGAGCTAAAGCCATAGGAGACCGAAATGGCGAAATCACGGCAATGACCATCCTCTTGCTGTACAACTACTATCAGGAAGACAATATGCCCGCTGTGGAACGCGAAGCAAAAAAACTGATGGATAAGGCTACTGCATACGAAAAATGGACCTACTACTATTTCGCAGCAGCCAACCTCACCAACTATTATATCAGGGAAAAAAGATACCTCGAAGCCTATACGATAGCTCTGGAACAAAGAAAAATCGCAGAGAAAAACAACCATCTCATAGGCATTCGAGACAGCTACTATTCACTGGCAACCATACAACAATACCGAGGAGAATATGCGAGAGCTATCGACAATTACCGCGAGTATATCAAATACTCGAAAGACCACAATATACCTTCCAATTTCACAGACACTTATGCAAACATCTGCAATTGTCTAAGAAAGACTCAAAGCTTTAGAGAAACACTCCAGGAAGTGAAGGAAGCATGGGCCGAATGTAAGTCGGACTACAACCGGTTTGACATTAAACTACAGGAATGTTACGCACTCTTCATGCTGGGAAGGTATGATGATTTCAGGAAAGAATATAACTATCTGAAACAACATGAAGCATACGACCGTGATCTGCACGGCGACGTGAAAGAAGCTGTGGAAACATTCAAGAAAATGCTCGACGGAAAAGACCAGGAGGTGTTGGAAACCATCAAGAGACTCAAAGAGGAAAGCGAACTGGAAGGGTACAGACTGGCTGTGGCATACTATAAATACAAAGGGGACTACGCCAAAGCGGTCAAAAACCAATGGATGCTCATTGATGTTTATGGAGATTACGCCGGCGAACTGGTTCAAAACGATGATCGTATCGTAAAAAACATGTCCAACATACAGCAACATGAAAGAGAGGTGCAGCAGATGGACTATCAAAACACCCAACTGGCCATGGCCAACGCACAACTCTCACTCAACAAATCAACCCTCGAACTCAACAAATCACAGGACAATGCACAACTCGCACAACTGCAGGCTGACAGAAACAAGCTAAACTACCAGAACCAACAACTGGAATCGCAAAGACTGCAAAACAAGCTTGAACAAGAAAACAAAACACGACAGGCGGAAGCAGAACAATACCGCCTCAAGAAAGAGGGAATGGCACTTTGTCTGACCTTTGTCGTACTCATCGCCATCAGCTTCACACTCTATGCTATCATACGATGGAGACACGGAAGACAGTTGAAACAGGGCATTAGAAAACTGCGAGAGAGCATCTCGCTACTGAATACCGCCAAACTCAGAGCCAGTGAATCGGAACTGACTAAGACACGCTTCATACAGAACATGAGTCACGAGATAAGAACACCACTCAATGCCATCGTGGGATTCTCTAACGTACTCGTCACCATGGGCAACGAACTGTCAGAAGCAGAAAGTCAGGAACTGACACAATATATCACAACAAACTCAGAACTGCTCACCACCTTGGTCAATGACATTCTCGACCTGACTAACCTGCAGAGTGGTAACTTCGTCATGACCAAAGAAATTGTAAAGGTCAACGAACTCTGTCGGGAAACCATGGAAACCGTCAGACACAGATTGGCAGGAGGCGTGACGCTGACATTCGAAACAGAGTTGAATGAAGATTTCGAAGCCGTAACAGACCGCAAGCGTGTGCAACAGGTGCTCATCAATCTATTGACAAATGCTGAAAAGAACACAGAAAAAGGCAGCATCATACTGTCTTGCAAAAAGATAGAAAATACCGATATGATCTCTTTTACTGTCACAGACACAGGAATCGGCATTCCTGTCGAACGGATGGATGAGATATTCCAACGTTACAAGAAACTCGACGACAAAAAACAAGGTTCCGGACTCGGTCTCGACATCTGTCGCACCATTGCAAAAAAACTTAATGGTGAAATCAACATCGACCGCCAATACACCAATGGTGCACGTTTCTACTTCAATATTCCCTACAACGCATGAAACAGACAAAAAGAACTACAATATACACCCTGCTGATCATCCTGCTGTTTGGCTTGGCTTTGCCCACACAAGGACAGAACAATCCATTCAAGATCAACGACAGCCTGTACCCACTATACCTCAGAGCCAACTACAACAGAAAGAACCATATCTGTCTGGAACAGGCTGACTCACTAAGGAGAAAAGCCATCAGGCTAAAAGACCACAAGGCAGAAATCCTTGCTCTTCTCGTTCCTCTGAAATACCAAATAACAAAACAGCACAATTTCCCTGCCGTTTGGAAAGCAAGTCAGCAGGTAAGAAAGAAAGCACAGGAATACAACTATCTGCAGTATTATTTCTACACTTCTACAACTATGGCAAACTACCTCCTGTCTGAAGACAGATTCGACGAGGCGAAAGAACTGATGCAGAAAGACATCCAGTTTGCCACAAAACACAAACACCCATACGGCATTCAAGCAGGCTATGTGGCATTGGGAAATATGCTGATGGTAAGAGGGGAATATGCACATGCCATTTTCTACTACGAAACAGCACTACAATTCTCACAGGAACACATGCAGAAACAGGAGCGGTCAACAATCTATCCTCACATCTGCGATGGTAACATACGTTTAGGACGATTCCAAGAAGTCGTCAACGCAGCAAATGAGGGCATCCGCTACTGTTATTCAGAACCTACAAAAGCTGGACTCTACGGCTACAAAGCTATTGGTCACTTCATGACAGGTGATTACGCCAACTTCAAGAAAAGCTATCAGGAATATTTCAAGAGATTGAATACTGTCCCTATTATCGCAACAGAATACCTTATTTTATTGAACTCATTATACGCCATTTCCAATCAGGATTCTGTGAAATATCAGGAATACAAGAACAAACTGTCTGGACTGCTCAGAAAATACAGCTCCTATGCCTACTATTCATACAACGGACAATATGACAAGGCGGCAAAAGTCATGAACAAAATTGTAAGACTCACACAAAACGGAGGCAACACCAACATCCTCACAGACCTTGCAGGCATGAGAAACAGCTTTGCCATGCAGATTGCTGACATCGACAAGCAAAAGGCTGCCAACGAAATGGCAAAGCTACAACTGCAACTGGCCCAACTGCAACTGGCCAGCAACAACCTTGAGATAAGCAATGCGGACAGACTCAAGAAATTGGCAGAGATGCAGAACGGTCGTAACCTGCTCGCACTACAGAACCAAAAACTCAAGTCTAACAAACTGGGCGTTTCCATCGACAGTCAGAAGAAACTGGTAGAACTGCAGAAACGACAATACAACATGCAAAAACTGATCATGGTAGCCATGGCGGCTATTGCCCTGCTGCTCATTGTTGGCACGATCATCTATCTGAAAGCTAACAAAAAAATGGAGCGACGACTGTCCAAACTCTCTAAAAATCTGACCCATACATTGGCCGAACTCAACATCGCCAATAAAGAAGCACAACATGCCGACCAACAAAAGACACTCTTCATACAAAATATGAGCCACGAAATAAGAACACCACTCAACGCCATCGTAGGTTTCTCGCAAGTGCTTACCGACCCCAGTTTCAACATCAGCGATGAAGAGAAATCGGACCTTACCTATAGAATCACAGAAAACTCAGAGCAATTGAGCAACCTAATCAATAATATCCTTGATCTGACCTCCATAGAGAGTGGAAAATATCAATTGATAATAGAACCGGCAGACATCAATGGTGTGTGTCGGGATGCCGTAGAAGAAGCACGCAGTCACGTGGCAGAAGGAGTGATGTTAACATTCAACACCCAACTGGCAGAAAGCGAAAAGATTGAAACTGACGGAATGCGGGTGAAACAGGTTGTGACACACCTGCTGAATAATGCTATCAAGAACACAACAGCAGGCAGCATACAGGTAAACTGTTCGAAGAACCAGAAAGGACAAACCTTCATCACAGTAACTGACACAGGTGTGGGCATTCCGCAAGACAAGCAAGAAACCATCTTCGAACGCTTCGGAAAACTGGATCAATTTAAACCTGGATCAGGTCTCGGACTGGAAATCTGTCGCACCATTGCCCATAAATTAGGAGGTGATGTGTACCTCGATCCCGACTATACCAACGGCGCACGTTTTTGTTTTTTCTTTGGGAAACCAGAAGGAAAAGCGGCAGAGGTCTGATCCTTCAAAGGATACTTACTCCTGACGCAACATGGCAAGATAATCATCGTAAGAAATGTGACGACCACCCATGGAACGGAGATGCGGAGTTTCAAACTGGCAATCGATCATCAGTCCGCCATTCTTCTCCATCAGTTGTGCTAAAGCGATGAGTGCCACCTTGGAGGCAGATGGGGCCAACGAGAACATACTCTCACCCATAAAACAACGACCAAGACAAACTCCATACAGTCCGCCAACGAGTTGTTCATCCTCATCCCACACCTCCACACTGGCGGCAAACCCCTGACGATGCAATTCGGAAAACGCAGCTATCATCTGAGGACCAAGCCATGCACCTTTCTCTTCAATTCGCAGTTCGCTACAATTATCTATAACAGCTTGAAAATCTTGATTAAACGTCACATGGTAAATATTTTTATTTAACAGCGAACGCATGGAGTGACTAATATGAATCTCATGAGGTAAAATCACATAACGGTCCATCGGACACCACCATTGAATCTCGTCATAATCACGAAAACTGTACCAAGGGAAGATGCCGTTACTATAAGCAAGTAACAGGCGATCAACACTGAGGTCACCACCAATGGCAAAGAGTCCGTCATCATCACCACGGTGTGGATCAGGAAACCAGAGATTGTTGTCAAGTCGATAAATCATAACTGCTCCAAATCATTTAACAACAAAAACACCATCCTTACAGTCCACAGTGGCTATTCCACCCTTGCTGAGAGAACCAAACAACAAGGCACGCATCAACAACGGTTTGATATTGTTGCCAATCACTCGATCCATCTCACGAGCACCGTATTCCGGTGTAAAGCCAAGCGTAAGCAGACGGTCGAAGGCCTGCTGAGAAACAGTTAGTTTCACCTGGCGCTGGCCAAGCTTGTCAGAAAGGAGGGCAAGTTTCTTACGAAGGATAAGCGTTGCCATTGTCTTGTCCATATCACGAAAAGTCACAATATCGGTCAGGCGGTTGATGAATTCAGGCTTGAACACCCTCTTCACCTGTTGCCGCATAGCCTCACCACGGGACACATGCCCCGTGAAGCCAACGCTGGCCTGTGAAGCATACTGCGCTCCTGCATTAGAAGTCATAATAATGATAACATGATGGAAATCCGCCTGCTGACCTCGGTTATCTGTCAGGCGGGCATAGTCCATTACTTGAAGTAGAATATTATAAATGTCGCTATGGGCTTTCTCAATCTCATCAAGCAGAAGCACACAGTTGGGCGTCTTACGAATGGCCGAAGTAAGCAGACCACCATCATCATACCCCACATAACCGGCAGGCGAACCAATAAGTTTGGCAACGGTATGCTTCTCCGCATATTCAGACATATCGAAACGCACCAATTCCACGCCCAACTGACGAGCAAGCACACGGGCAACCTCTGTCTTACCAACACCAGTGGGCCCCACAAAGAGCAATGAGGCCATCGGTTTGTCAGAATCGGTAAGACCAGCCTTGGCCATCATCACTGCATCTGTCAGACGCTCAATGGCCTTATCTTGACCATAGATCTGACTCTTCATCTGTGTGACAAGGTCTTTCAACGAATTATTATCGGCCTCTTTCAAGGCATCGGCATCAATACGGCAAACCTTATTTAATATTTCATCAACCAGGCTCTTTGTCACATAGTTATGCAGACGATTACGCGGGTGGACTTCAAGATAAGCACCTGCCTCATCAATAATGTCAATGGCTTTGTCGGGCAACTGGCGATTTGTTATCAACCGAGCCGAACTCTCAACAGCATACGTCCAAGCATCCTTCCGGTAGATTACATTGTGATAGTTCTGAAAGGTTGGTAACAATGCTTCTACAATACGAAGGGTGTCCTCTACAGACGGTTCCTTAATGTCAATCTGCTGGAAACGACGAGTAACGGCCTTCGACTTGGCAAGGGTACGATTGAAGGCTTCATAGGTTGTTGAACCTATAAAACGGAGTTTACCTCGATCAAGATAGGGTTTCATGACATCAAAAGCACTGATACTATCAGATTGCGCTTGTTCACCACCCATCATCAAATGAATCTCATCGAGATAGATCACACTGTTACCTTGGGCTGTAGCACCGTCCAGAACATCCTTGAGGCGCTTTTCAAACTCGCCTCGAAACTGTGCACCAGCCATCAACTGTCCCATTTCAATAGAATATATGTGGGCCTTTTGCAACCTATAAGGCACATGACCTTTGGCGATGCGTTGTGCCAAACCATAAATCAGAGCGGTCTTACCCACCCCAGGCTCACCAATATGGAGCGGATTGTTCTTCTCCATACGGCAAAGCACCTCTATGGTACGGTCAAGTTCTGCCTCGCGACCGATAATGGGCAGATGATCAGTGGCTTCTGCTGTAATATCAGTGGTCCATTGTTTCCAATCTGATGACGAAGCAAAATCAGAAGGACCTCCCATCATCTCATCATCGTCCTCCAAGTCATCATCATCCAAGTCATCGTCTTCTAAGTCATCCAAGTCATCGTCAAGTTCTTCTTCAGCAACATAAGAATCCTTTGCATCGCAATATTCATGAAGAGATAACAGAAGAAACACTTCCGTGACTTTGATATGTTTGGTCAACAGATAGGTCCCCATACACTCAGCATCACGCATCATGGCTTCAATAAAGGAAGTCACACACAACACACGATCAGCATTTTCTCCTTTGCATATCGTGAAAATCCGACGCATAGAAGACGACAGTTCCAAATCTACTGGCTTTGGGGCTTTTTCTTGAGAAGCTAACCATTTTTCAACATCTTCAGCCAATTCACCAGGCTGACAATCTAAAGATTGCTTCAATACATTAACAAAAGACGGTGCTATTTGGCATAGAGCCAACAGCACATGTTCAGGCATCAGAAATTCATGGGAAGACCGATGAGCAAGTTCACAGGCTTGCTGGATGGCCCTATTCATCGTGGTTGTTATTCTCATTGCTAATTATCGTTTGATCATTCAGGAATATAACTCAAGGTCAGAGGAAAACCTTTGGCACGGGCAAGACGCATGGCTTTGTCAACCTTGGAACGCGCAATATCAAGCGGATAGACGCCCACCACAGCCTGACCTGTACGATGAATGGCCAACATGAGTCGTTCTGCCTCATCAGCAGACTTAAAGAACACGTCCATCAGCATCATTACCACAAAATCCATCGTTGTGAAATCATCGTTATGACAAATCACCTTATAACGTCCCGGCTCCTTCATATTGAGGCGCACGCGCATTGTTGATTGAGTTTTTTCTTGAGCCATAATCCACGTAAAATGTAATACTATAGTGCAAAGGTAATCATTTTCAGCAAAATAAGATGCAAATATTTTGCCTTTTGGTTTATTTGTAGTAATTTTGTGGTCAAGATATTAATAAGTTACTACTATGTTTGACAAAGAAACTTACATCAGGCGAAGAGCCGAATTGAAAAAGCTGGTAGGCAACGGAGTCATTGTACTCTTCGGAAACAATGAATCACCCTACAACTCACCTGCCAACTGCCATGCACCAATGCGTCAGGACTCTACGTTCCTCTATTACTTTGGACAACACCGCGACGGACTGGTAGGAGTAATTGACGTGGACAACGACACAGAAATGCTCTATGGTGACGATATTGACATTGAAGACATCGTATGGATGGGATTCGTAGATAGCGTGAAGGTTTTGGCAGATGCTGTGGGCGTCAGCATCACAGGACCGATGAAAGAACTCTCACACGTTTGTCACGAGGCATTAGCAAAGAAACGCACCATCCACTTTCTGCCACCCTATCGACACGATACAAAAATACAAATCATGGACTTGTTGGGCATCCACCCCTCACAACAAAAGGATGCTGCATCTCTACCATTGATTCATGCAGTGGTAAAAATGCGTTCGACCAAGGAAGAACAAGAGATTGCTGCCATTGACCGCGCCTGCAATATCGGCTACGAAATGCACACCACCGCGCAACGTCTGACAAAAGCAGGAACAACAGAACGTTACGTTGGAGGACAAGTTGACGGAATAGCCCGTTCAATGGCCCAGGACACAAGTTTTGCCACCATCTATACCCAACACGGTGAAATCATGCATGGCAATCCATCAGACGCAATACTGCAAGACGGAAGACTTGTCATCTGTGACGCAGGATGTGAACTGGATGACTATTGTTCTGACCATACAAGAACAATGCCTGTCAACGGAAAATTCACCCAGCGGCAACTGGAAATCTACAGCATCGTAGAAGCTTGCCATGATTATGTATTGGAAGTAGCCAAACCAGGAGTTAAGTACAAGGAAGTACACTTTGCCGTATGCCGTAAAATGGCTGAAAGCCTGAAAGAAATCGGTTTGATGAAGGGAGACATTGATGAAGCTGTTGCAGCAGGAGCACACGCCATGTTCCTCCCCCACGGACTTGGGCACATGATGGGTATGGACGTACATGACATGGAAAGCATCGGACAAATCTATGTCGGATTTGACGATGAGACAAGACCCAATCTGGAACAATTCGGCACCAACTGCCTAAGAATGGGAAGACGGTTGCAAGAAGGATTCGTCGTTACAGACGAACCGGGAATCTATTTCATCCCACATCTCATTGATGAATGGAAAGCTAACGGACACTGCAAAGACTTCCTCAATTTCGATATGCTTGAAACTTACAAGGACTTTGGAGGAATACGCATCGAAGATGATGTACTGATAACCAATGACGGATGCCGTTTCTTGGGAAGCAAACGTATTCCATACCATCCCGCAGAAATAGAAGAAATAATGGCAGGAAACAAATAAAAACGAACAAGCAACAAATAAATAAAAAAAGAGGACTAATTATGAAGAAAACATTCATTATCGCAATAATGGCAATTCTTGCCATTGGTGCTCAGGCTCAGGAAAAAAAGACTGAGAACAAAAACAAACCGGTATTCACCGTTGTCAAGGAGAATCCTATTACATCTATCAAGGACCAGAACCGTTCGGGTACGTGCTGGGCCTATTCTACTCTTTCGTACTTTGAGGCAGAAATTCTGAAAAAGACAGGTAAGACCTATGACCTCTGTGAGAGTTTTGTGGCCAACAAGGACTACATGGACCGTGCCATACAGGTTGTAAGACTGCACGGAGACTGCCAGTTTGCACAAGGCGGATCAGCTTATGATGTGCATTACGTGCTCCAAAACTACGGAATCTGTCCAGAAGAGGCCATGCCTTTCCCTGGTTCACTCTATGGTGACTCTCTCAACAACTTCAACGAGTTCTTCTCTCTGCTTGAACCATACGTGGCTGCCGTATCAAAAAGCAATGCTAAGAAAATCTCTAACCAGTGGAAAGTTGGACTGCAGGGCATTCTCGATGCATATCTTGGCAAATGTCCGGAAGAATTCACCTACCAAGGCAAAAAATACACTCCAAAGAGTTTTGCTGCTTCACTCGGTCTCGACTGGAACGACTACGTTAGCATAACTTCTTTCACTCACCATCCTTTCTATACCGCTTATGCTGTTGAAGTACAGGACAACTGGCGCAATCCTCTGAGCTACAACGTACCTATGGACGAAATGATGAAAATCATTGATAATGCCATTATGAACGGCTACACTGTAGCATGGGGCGGAGACGTTTCAGAAGAAGGATTCACACGCAATGGATTGGCTTATGCCATCGACACCAAGAAGACTGAGAGCCTTCAGGGAAGCGACATGGCACGCTGGCTCAAGATGACAGCCCAGAAAAAACGCAATCTCATCGACTCACTCGGATGCACCGTACCCGAAGTTAAAGCAACACAGGAAATGCGTCAAGAGCGTTTCGACAACTGGGAGCTCACCGATGACCACGGCATGCTCATCTTCGGTATTGCCAAAGACCAAAACGGACGCGAATACTATATGGTTAAGAACTCATGGGGAGAAACTGGCGAATATAAAGGAATTTGGTATATGACTAAAACCTTTATCGCAGCAAACACGATGGATTACACCGTTAACAAAAACGCTATTCCTAAGGATATCCGCAAAAAACTCGGCATCTAATAAATGACCTTTTATATGTAAAATCGGAACATACCATGATTTTTTCCATGGTATGTTCCGATTTCTTGTTTTTTCTTTGTAACTTTACACCGCATATTGGCTATTGTAAAGCCGATAGTATCTGAAATAAAGAAAAAATAAGAACAATATATAAATGCACTACCAATGGAATTACGAACCTCCTACACCAGAACGGCAACAAGCAATTAAAGAACTGGCCGAGAAAATCAACATGAGTCCCATTGTTGCAGATTTGCTTATCAGCAGAGGCATCAAAACTGAATCGGCAGCAAAACGTTTCTTCAGACCGATGATGAACGAACTCATCGATCCTTTTCTGATGAACGATATGGATGTGGCCGTAGATAGGCTCAACGATGCAATGGGACGCAAGGAACGCATCATGGTGTATGGTGACTATGACGTGGACGGATGCACAGCAGTGGCACTCGTCTATAAATTTCTTATGCAGTTTTATTCCAACATCGACTATTACATCCCTAACCGAGAAGAAGAAGGATACGGAGTAAGCTACAAAGGAATAGACTATGCCAAGGAAACAGGAGTTAAACTCATCATTGTACTTGACTGTGGCATCAAGGCCATTGAGGAGATTACCTATGCCAAACAACAAGGTATAGATTTCATCATCTGCGACCACCATGTGCCAGATGAGATTCTGCCTCCAGCAGTGGCTATACTCAACCCTAAACGCACCGACTCGTCCTATCCGTTCAAGCATCTTTGCGGATGCGGCGTAGGTTTCAAGCTGATGCAGGCATTCGCAAAAAATAACGGTATTCCATTCTCAAGACTGACTCCTCTACTTGATTTATGCGCAGTCAGCATTGCGGCAGACCTCGTGCCTGTAACCGGCGAGAATCGCATTCTGGCATTTCATGGACTGAAACAACTCAACATCAACCCATCTATTGGTCTCAAGGCCATTATCAATATTTGTGGATTGACCGGACGAGAGTTAACCATGAGCGACATTGTTTTCAAAATCGGTCCACGCATCAACGCAAGTGGAAGAATGCAAAACGGAAAGGAAGCTGTGGAACTGCTTGTAGAACGCGATCTCCAACGTGCACTGACAGAAGCTAATCGCATTAACGAATACAACGAGCAGCGAAAGGACATAGACAAGCAGATGACCATAGAGGCCAATGAAATCGTGGCTCGCTTGGAAAGTCAGCAACATATGTCGTCTATCGTGCTGTACGATGAAGGATGGAAAAAAGGAGTTGTAGGCATCGTTGCCTCACGCTTGACGGAAATATACTATCGGCCAACTGTCGTTCTCACCATTATAGATGGCATCGCGACAGGATCTGCACGTTCCGTAGCAGGATTCGACATCTATGATGCCATCAAAAACTGCAGAGATATCCTTGAGAACTTCGGTGGTCACACCTACGCAGTAGGACTCACCCTGAGACAGGAGAACATCCCTGAATTCCGTCGTCGTTTCCAGGAATACGTCAAACAACATATTCTACCAGAACAAACGTTGCCAACACTTGACATCGACGAAGAAATCGACTTTAAGGATATCACCAAACGCCTACACGGCGATTTGCGAAAACTTGCCCCTCACGGACCTGCCAACGAGAAGCCTCTCTTTCTTACACGCAACGTCTATGACTATGGAACATCGAAAGTTGTAGGCCGCCATCAAGAACACATCAAACTTGAACTGGTAGATTCGAAATCGGCAGTTGTCATGAATGGAATTGCCTTCGGACAAAGCGCAGATGCCAGATACATCAAGTCTAAGCGCTCGTTTGACATTGTTTATACCATCGAAGAAAATGCCTATAAACGCGGGGATATCCAATTGCAGATAACCGACATCCGTCCCAGCGAGACACCGGAATCTCCTAAATAAAGAAAGCGTACTGCCTATAAGTGATAAGAAAACTTGCAGACTGGCAAACAGAAAAGACCATAAGATGGACAAATACCAACAGATTCTCAAACGTTATTGGGGATATGATGATTTCCGCGGAATCCAACGAGACATCATTCAATCCATTGGAGAAGGTCATGACACGCTTGGCCTTATGCCTACGGGTGGAGGTAAGTCTATCACATTTCAGGTACCAGCACTCTGTCGTGAGGGAGTCTGTATAGTTATCACTCCACTCATCGCACTGATGAAAGACCAAGTCAATCATCTGAGACGACGTGGCATCTTGGCGGCTGCCGTCAATTCCAGCATGAGCCATGATGATGTGTTACGCATTCTCGACAATTGCATATTAGGAGGCACTCGGTTACTTTACATCTCACCAGAACGCCTGGCAAGCCAACTGTTTATCACAAAACTAAGACATATGCAAATTAGCTTCATCACTGTAGATGAAGCACATTGCATCAGCCAATGGGGATATGATTTTCGTCCAAGCTACCTCAACATTTCAAGCATTCGTGTTCTTTTACCTGATGTGCCTATTCTGGCTCTTACGGCAACAGCGACACCAGCTGTAGTTAAAGATATCAAAGACAAATTACAGCGACCTGACGACAAAGGTGGCACATTCAATGTGTTTCAAATGTCATTTGAACGTAAGAATCTCAGCTATATCGTCAGAGAAGCTATGGACAAGCGACATGAACTTATAGAAGCTCTACACACATCAACAGCCTCTTCCATCGTATATGTCCGGAGCCGGAAACATGCTCGAGAAATAGCAGAACTACTTACCCAAGAAGGATTCAGTGCGACATACTACCATGCTGGACTTGATACAGAGGAAAAAGACAAGCGACAAAACGACTGGCAGGCAGACCGCACCAGAATTATTGTTGCCACGAATGCTTTCGGCATGGGCATTGATAAAGCAGATGTCCGACTGGTGCTTCACTACGACTGCCCAGACTCTATTGAAGCTTACTTTCAAGAAGCTGGACGCGCAGGACGCGACGGGAAACCTGCCCAAGCTATTCTACTCTATGGGCAACAAGATATCGTCAAACTCCGCAAACGTGTAGCTGACACATTCCCTGACAAGGATTATATCCGGAAAGTTTACGACCATATAGCATTCTATTTTCAAATAGCATTAGGAGACGGTAATGGTGTTTCCCATGAATTCAACCTACAAGATTTCTGCTATAAATTCAACCATTTTCCTGTTCAGGTACATTCTGCCCTACAAATTCTGCAAAGAGCCGGCTATTTAGAATTCACTGCAGAACGTGAGAATGCCTCTAGAGTGATGTTCGTCGTAGAAAGAGACGAACTATACCGGCTGACTGGCAATACGCCCAACGAGGATCGTCTGATTGTTGTCATGTTACGTAACTTTTCTGGGATGTTTTCTGAATATGCCTATATTAATGAAGCTCATCTGGCATCAATCAGCAATATTGACCGAACTGAAGTACACGACATTCTGTTGCAACTGTCGCGCAAGCACATCATACAATACATACCTCCTAGCCAGTTGCCTTTTCTCCGCTACCTGCAGAGACGAGAAGACAGCAAACATTTGTTGTTTCCTGCAGAAGTTTATGAAAACCGTCGCAAACAATTCAGCCAACGCATAGAAGCAATGATCCATTATCTACAGGATAACACTCATTGCCGTTCACAGCAGTTGCTTTCTTACTTTGGAGAAAAGCAAGAGAAAACATGTGGTCAATGTGATGTGTGTGTTACTATTAGCGACGATGATGTTCAAGCAGCGCAAAAGCAAATACTTCAATTTCTCTCCGATAAGAAGCCTCATCTGCTTGTAGAACTCCGAGCGCTACACATTCCTACCGAAATCTTTTCACGAGCTCTCCGTTATCTTGTTCTTGAAGAGCTCGTAAAAAGCGATTCGGTTCAAATAAGCCTTTAAGAGGCAATGTAGAATATCTACCAGTAAAGAAGTATCAATCGAGGCAACCTATAATTTCACGGACAGAATGACATCCATGATCATCAAGCCAACGATCAATGCCATCACGTACCTTTATGGTAACTGATGGATCTATAAAGTTTGCTGTTCCTATCTCAATAGCTGTGGCACCTGCCATAAGAAATTCAATAGCATCATGGGCATTCATTATACCACCAAGTCCAACAACAGGAATTTTAACCGCACGAGCAACTTGCCACACCATACGTAATGCAACAGGTTTAACCGCAGGACCGCTCAAGCCACCAGTACCGATACTGAGTACAGGACGACGTTTTTCTATATCAATGGCCATTCCCATCAATGTATTAATAAGCGAAACACTGTCTGCGCCCTGTGCTTCACAAGCACGAGCAATGTCGGCTATATTTGTAACATTAGGCGAAAGTTTCACTATTAACGTTTTATGATAACGTTCACGTACAGCTTTTACCACACTCTCTGCCCCAGCGCAAGTTACGCCAAAAGCCATTCCTCCATCCTTGACATTGGGACAAGAAATATTGAGTTCTATTGCTGGAATATTGTCAAGAGCGTCAATGCGCGAAGCACATTCTGCATAATCGTCTGGTGACGAACCGCTAACATTTACAATGACGTTAGTATTTATATCCTTAAGTTGGGGATAGATGTGCTGGCAGAAATAATCCACACCCTTATTTTGCAATCCTACACAATTGAGCATACCACTGGGAGTTTCTGCCATACGCGGATAATCATTACCTTCACGTGCTTTCAACGTGGTACCTTTAACGATGAATCCTCCTAAACCGTCAAGGGGAATAAAGTCTGCAAACTCTAATCCATAGCCAAATGTTCCCGAGGCCGTCATTACTGGATTTTTAAGTGCCAGATGGCCTATATTCACTTTCAGATCTGCCATAACAATTGTTTTACATTAAATACAGGACCATCTTTGCAGACACAAAGATTACCCTTTACTGTTTTCTCTACACAACAGAGACAAGCTCCAAGACCGCACGCCATCATATTCTCCAATGACGCTTCACACTCAACATTTGCTTGAGAAGCATATCGTGCCACAGCCATCATCATGGGTTTAGGACCACAGGTAACTATTCTATCAAATGTTTCTTTCTTTAAAATCGAGTGATTGGTTACAAACCCTTTTTCTCCTTCAGTTCCATCTTCCGTTGTAATACAAACACGGCCATAATGACTGAAAAGATCTAATTCTAACAAGTCTCCCTTGGAACGTGCACCAAGCAGAAATGTCGGTTCTACTCCCAAGCGTTTCATTTCTGCACCCATATATAACAATGGAGCCACTCCCACTCCTCCACCTACAAGAAGCAGGCGTTCTGAGGACTTATTGGGCATAGTAAAACTATTACCCAGAGGCAATACGCAATTGACAACATCCCCCACTTGTACCTGTCCTAAGTAGCGTGTGCCCTTGCCGACCATTGCCACCATAAGCCAGAGTTCATTATTCGTTCTATCTACAAAATTAATTGAGATTGGACGGCGAAGCAAAACGCCATCAACACCTTCCATACTTACTTCGACAAATTGTCCGGGAAACATTTCAGGTAAAGGTTCTTCGTGTGTCAATTTAATCAGCACATGTTTCGAACTGATGTGATCAACACTCTTCACCACAAGATCACATATATATTTTTTCATATTCATCATTATTTTATAGCTTTCGTCATGTTCTACTAACATTTCCTGAACTAAATCGCTTATAAAAACATATACTTCATTATAAACAGAAGGGCAAGGATAACAGAACCTATTGACAAATCACGGTATTTACCACTAAATGCATGTACCATAACCCAAGTTATGAGTCCAAGAAGAATACCATCGGAAATACTGTAACATAGAGACATCATAATAATGCAGATAAAACAAGGAATTGCTTTCGCATAATCATGAAAATCAATATCACGGACGCCAACCATCATAAAGACTCCAACCATAATCATTGCCGGTGCTGTTGCCTGAGAGGGAATCAAGAGGAACAAAGGGGCAAAGAAAAGCGCAAGTATAAAACAAACGGCAGTTGTCATAGCAGTAAGTCCGCTACGACCACCAACGTTCACACCTGCAGCACTCTCTACATAGGTCGAGACTGTAGATGTTCCAACGATTGCACCAAACGTTGTTCCAACAGCATCAGCAAAAAAAGCTCTGTTCATGCCGTGCATCGTTCCGTCTTTTTCTACAAATCCTGTTCTATTACCTACACCGATAAGTGTACCTAATGTGTCGAACATATCCATAAACAGGAGAGTAAACACACAAATCGCCATATCAGGTGTGAAGATATTCTGCCAATCCATTTTACAGAATACAGGGGCAAGACTCGGTGGAGTATCTACAATTGTTTTAACATGTTGCACATCTGTTACTCCCAAAGGAATTCCGATGGCTGTTGTTGCAAGAATGCCTATCAACAATCCTCCAGTAACATTTCTCACCATAAGAACTGCACTAATAACAATACCGAAAAGAGCGACTAAAACTGGCGTTGTATGAAGATCGCCAAGTGTAACAAGTGTTGCGTCACTATGAACAATAATGCCAGCCTGTTGAAGACCTATAAAAGCAATAAACAACCCGATACCTGGTGATATTGCCTTTCTAAGTTGTATTGGCATGGCATAAACAATCTTGTTACGTAGGCCTGCAATGGTCAAAAGAATAAAAATTACGCCTTCAATAAAAACGGCCGTAAGTCCGAATTGCCAAGAATATCCCATCTTCAAGACAATGGTATAGACAAAAAATGCATTCAGTCCCATTGCAGGGGCCAGTGCAAAAGGCAATTTAGCATAAAGAGCCATAACGATGGTAGCTACCAAAGAGGAGAGCACCGTTGCTGTGAAAACAGCTCCTGCATCCATTCCTGCATTGCTGAGTATAGACGGTTGTACGGCAAGAATATAAGCCATTGTAAGGAAGGTAGTAATGCCACCGAGCAGTTCTTTTTTCAGCGACATTGTTGCAGGATTAAATCCAAAGAGACGATTGAGCGTATTCATTATCTTAAAAATTGCTTTTGTTAGAGTATCATTTAAAAACTGCATGCAAAGTTAATGAATTATTTTGAGATATAATGCTATAGATGAGCTTTTCTTAACTAAGATACCAATAAAAGACATTTATCTTATGCGCTCATCTTCAGATGGAAAAAAACCGTTACCCTTGGTCGAGGGTAACGGTCCAATATCAAATAAATTCTTTCTATTCTAAAAGAATGATCTCTTAGTCTTCCTGATTTTCAGGACGGAGTTTGCGAACAGTCACACCTGCACGCCACATTTCCTGATTGCGCATAGCTTCAAGCTCTTTCTCCAAGCCGGCACGATAATCAGGCTTTGAGTTAGCATCAATTGAAATCTGTGCTTCATTACCAGTCTTAACAGAATAGTAGAGCCACTCCATAACAGGTTTTATTGCATCATGGAAACGAGGAGCCCAATCGAGAGCACCACGCTGTGCGGTTGTAGAGCAGTTAGCATACATCCAATCCATACCCTTTTCACCGAACAACGGGCCAAGGCTTTGGGTAAGTTCTTCAACTGTCTCATTGAATGCTTCTGAAGGAGTATGTCCGTTCTCGCGCAATACTTCATACTGAGCAAGAAGAAGTCCCTGTATAGCACCCATCAGTGAACCGCGCTCACCAGTCAAGTCACTAGTAGCTTCACGTTGGAATGTTGTCTCAAAGAGATAACCAGCTCCAATACCAATACCGAATGCGATGGTCTTCTCTTTTGCCTTACCACTTGCATCCTGATATACTGCATATGAACAGTTCAGACCGCGACCTTCACAGAACATGGTACGAAGAGAAGTACCAGATCCCTTAGGTGCAACCATGATTACATCAACATCTTTTGGTGGAACCACACCAGTGCGGTCGCTCCAGTTGATTGCAAAACCATGACTATAATATAATGTCTTACCGGGTTTCAGATATTTCTTAATATTAGGCCATACCTGAATCTGACCTGCATCTGAAAGCAACATGCAAAGGATAGTACCCTTTTCAGCAGCCTCTTCAATAGAGAAAAGGGTCTTACCTGGTACCCAACCATCAGCAACGGCCTTGTCATAAGTTTTACCCTGACGCTGTCCAACAATGACATTGAAACCATTGTCGCGCAGGTTACAAGCCTGTCCAGGTCCCTGAATACCGTAGCCAATAACTGCGATTACTTCATCTTTCAAAACTTCACGTGCTTTCTCGAGTGAGAATTCTTTGCTGGTGACAACTGTTTCTACTACGCCACCAAAATTCATTTCTGCCATATATGCAAATTGTTTAATGTGTTGTACATGTCCACTTGAACCATGCCCGCCCTCACGAGAGCAGTCGTCTTGTTGGTCCAACACCTCGCTTACTCGAAGCGACGCCAATGGATTAACTATTTCTTTTCTGGCTGCAAAGATAACAAATTATCACCAAACAACCAAATTTTCTTTCAATCTTTTACAAATTTAACTTTACTTCTACATACTTCTATGCCATCGTCTTTGCAAATTCGTATGCAGAATTCGTTTTCATCCGCACCATTCTCTCGATAGAACGAAAGTTTGTCACCTGCATGTGCCTCAGCCACATATGCTATTTCAAAGCGTTTGATTCGGTGTGTCCGATACCAGTCAATAGGCCATAAATCAAGAACATGTTCTATATATTTCACAGAGTTGACGTGTCCGTTGATATCTACATCATTATAATAGGTGTCTATGGTACGCACATATTGTGCTTGATTGGTCATTTTCACCCTTCCTCCTTTATCTATCGGACATTCCTTTTCTGTTTCTATCCATTGTTGGATAGCTCCGTCGTTGACAGCAAGTATATCAGTAGGTTGGCGGTTATCAACATCAATCATTGCCCATATAGAGCGTCCATAGCCATATATTTTTTGATTTCCCTGTTCATCTTTACCGCTAACGGCAAAGTTTCGCTGTGTGAAATAGCGCATTGCACCCTCCACCCATGTCTCAACTGTGAATGGTGTGTATTGAAATGGCATTTCTTCCATTTCTATTGCTAATCGGGACAATACCCATGCTCGCTTTGCTTTCATCAGATAGCGCATACCGAACCCTCGGTCGGTAGAATGAAAGTCTGCTGCATTAAGTAAATGATTTCCAAGATGTCCCATAAACAAACGGCCACTATAATCACAATGGAAAGGTTCTGCAAGGAACTGATATCTTCCAATCTTTCCTATAGTCTTATTATCTTGACTGTCCATCAATATATCTCTTTTAATGATCTACCAATAATTATGTATTTTGCCTCTCGTTATTTGCATTATTATCTGCAAATGCGGTTTCTAAACATGATTATTTTCTCTTTCATCAAGGAATTCACTAACCTGTTCTTGTGTTGATCGGGTCACCGCAATACGTCCACTTCTCGTATATTGCAATACACATCCATAGTCGTTGAGTGTATGATACAATTTAAGGATATCTTCAGTAATACCGAATTTCATCACGATAACATAGGTAGGATTAACCTCAGTAATACTAGCATCTGAGCGTCGGATAACCTGGCAGATTTCTGGATTTCCGAATACCATTTCCGTTGAAAGTTTATAGAATGCGGTTTCTCGTATAAACAGCTGATCGTCTGTAAAATAGTTAGCCTTCACCACATCTATTTTCTTTTCAATTTGCTTAGTAATCTTAGTAATTTGGTCTTCATCACTCCAGGCTGTAATAGTATATTTGTGAACGCCTTCAATACTTGAGGGCGATACATTCAAACTTTCGATATTAACTTGTCTTCGAGTAAACACAGCAGTTATCTGGTTGAGAATACCAGCAATATTCTCTGAATAGACCAACAATGTATATAATGTTTTATCGTTCATCTTATTTCCTTTTATTCTGTTTACATTTGGAGAACGTTCGCTTACTTGTTTTTATTAAACCTGAACGTCGAGCATCATATCATCGACACTAAGTCCCGGAGGTGTCATCGGTAACACATTATCATCTTCCAGAATAGCACATTCCAGAATATAAGGTCCGTCAGTTTCTGCCATTTTCTTTATAGCTTGTGCCAAACGTGCACGGTCTGTAACTGCCTCATAAGGGATGCCGTATCCTTGCGCGATGAGTTCGTAGCACGGATTCATCATTTTGGTAAACGATTGTCTTCTGTGCCAGAACATATCCTGCCACTGGCGTACATTTCCAAGATAATGATTATTCATGAGAATCATCTTTACTGGGGCTTGCTGTTCCATAATCGTACCCAATTCTTCTATGCACATTTGGAATCCTCCGTCACCCATAAAACAACAAACCATACGGCCAGGAGCTCCAAAAGTTGCTCCTATAGCGGCAGGCATTCCATACCCCATAGTTCCAAGTCCACCACTTGTACAGATACTTCTTTTGTGATGATATTTAAAATAGCGGGTTGCAAAGAGCTGGTTTTGACCCACATCGGTTACAAGGACAGCATCATCTGGAGTATTTTCTGCCACAGCATTCACGACTTCACCCATCAGAAGAGGGCCTTCTGTAGGATGTATGGCGGGTTCTATCACTCGCTTGCGTTCCTGCTCATGAAGTGGCAGGAAAGAATCGCGCCATTCTTTATGATTGGCATTATTAACAAGAGCCGTCAATGCCGGAAGAGATTCTTTGCAGTCGGCAATGATAGCCACATCAGCTTTCACATTCTTGTCAATTTCACTTTTGTCAATATCGAGGTGAATGATTTTTGCCTGTTTGGCATATGTTTTTAGATTACCCGTTACACGGTCGCTGAATCGCATTCCGATGGCAATAAGGACATCACATTCCTGTTCTTTCAGATTGACAGCATAGTTTCCATGCATTCCCAACATACCAACATTAAGCGGATGATTGGAAGGCAAAGCACTAAGTCCAAGCATGGTACGTCCTGCAGGAATATCGGTTTTTTCCAAGAAATTCAGCAGTTCTTGCTGAGCATGTCCGAGTTCTACGCCTTGTCCAACCAAGGCAAGGGGACGTTTTGCTTCGTTAATCATACGAGCGGCTTCTGCCACCGCCTCTTTGTTGAGTTTAGGATAAGCCACATACGAGCGAACATAGTCAACTTTTTGAGGTACAAACTCGACGTCTTCCGTTTGTGCGTTTTTAGGAAAGTCGAGTACGACAGGTCCAGGTCTTCCGCTTCTTGCAATATAGAATGCGCGACTTACCGCCCATGCAATATCCTCCGCATGTCTGATTTGATAGCTCCATTTCGAGATGGGCTGAGCCAATCCCACAAGATCCACCTCTTGGAAGGCATCGGTTCCCAACGCTCCGATAGGAACCTGTCCGGCAATAACCACAATAGGAGTTGAGTCGAGCATAGCATCAGCCACACCAGTCAGCGTGTTTGTTGCACCTGGTCCACTTGTGACCAAGCATACTCCAACCTCTCCGCTAACCCTTGCATAGCCTTCTGCAGCATGCGCAGCTCCTTGTTCGTGTCTGACAAGAATATGATCAAAGGCTTTTTTTTCACCTCTTGTATAGTCGTAGAGTGCATCATAGACAGGCATGATAGAACCTCCAGGGTAACCAAAGATTGTTGTTACCCCTTCATTCTTTAATGCGAGCATCAACGCTTCACTTCCTTTTATTTTTTCCATACTATTCTCTATTTCTTTCATTTAATCATCGTCGCGGCTACCTTTGCCGTTATTTTCAGTCGATTATTCTCACTCCACCTTTATCTGCCGATGAAACGCTCTGCGCATAGGCGCGAAGGGCTTTCGACACTTGTCTATTTCTCTTCAACGGCTGTTGTGGTCTTGCAGCAAGCTCCTCTTCTGAAAGTTTCACGTTGATTCTGCGGTTTGGAATATCTATTTCTATGATGTCTCCATCCTTTATCTTTCCAATATTTCCACCTGCAGCGGCCTCAGGAGAAATGTGTCCGATGCTTAATCCTGACGTGCCTCCGCTGAATCGTCCGTCGGTAATAAGTGCACACTCTTTACCCATATGCATGCTCTTAATGTATGATGTAGGATAGAGCATTTCCTGCATTCCAGGACCACCCTTCGGACCCTCGTGTGTGATGACTACACAATCACCTTTTTTGACTTTTCCTCCGAGGATTCCCTCGCAGGCATCATCCTGTGAGTCGAAGACCACAGCGGGACCTTCAAAATGCCAAAGAGCCTCATCGACACCTGCTGTTTTCACAACGCATCCATCCTGAGCTATATTTCCGAAGAGTACAGCCAGTCCTCCATCTTTGGTATAGGCATGTTCAATATCACGTATGCATCCATTCTCACGATCAACATCGAGAGTCGGATATTGCTCGTTTTGAGAACCCATCTTTGTACAGAAACGTTGTCCCGGTGCTGAGAAATAGATTTCAGGTTGATTGGCAACATCATATTTCTTCATTGCTTCATCGAGTGTCATTCCATCCACACGCGCCGCTGTTCCGTCAATGAGTCCACCTTTATTGAGTTCGTTGAGTATTCCGAGGATTCCTCCTGCTCTATTACATTCCTGAACGCTATACTTTTGCGTATTTGGAGCAAGTTTACACAAGCAAGGAGTTTTGCGACTCAATGCATCAATATCCTTGATTGTAAAATCTGCGCCAGCCTCTTGTGCCACAGCCAACAGATGAAGTACTGTATTGGTAGATCCTCCCATAGCAATATCGAGTGTCATGGCATTGAGGAACGCTTTTCTGGTTGCGATATTTCTAGGCAGCACACTCTCGTCTCCATCTTCGTAATAGGCCAATGCATTCTTTACAATCTGTCTTGCTGCCTTTCTGAAGAGTTCTATGCGTCGTTCATGTGTAGCGAGGATTGTTCCATTTCCTGGCAATGAGAGTCCTATGGCTTCTGTCAGCGAGTTCATGGAATTTGCAGTAAACATTCCAGAGCAGCTACCGCATCCTGGACATGCACATTGTTCTATTTGCTGCAGTTCTTCATCGCTTATAGAATTATCAGCTCCTTTGATCATGGCAGTAATAAGGTCTGCATTTTCTCCTCTCCATCTTCCTGCTTCCATAGGTCCACCGGAACAGAATACTGTAGGGATATTGAGTCGCATGGAAGCCATGAGCATTCCTGGAGTCACTTTATCACAATTTGAGATGCAGATCATTGCATCTGCTTTATGTGCATTGACCATATACTCTACCGAGTCAGCAATAATATCTCTTGAGGGCAAAGAATAGAGCATTCCGTCATGTCCCATTGCAATTCCGTCATCAATAGCAATTGTATTGAATTCGGCAGCATAGCATCCCATTTTCTCTATTTCTTCCCTTACGATTTGTCCTATTTCGTGCAGATGCGTATGTCCGGGTACAAACTGGGTGAACGAATTGACAACGGCAATGATCGGTTTTCCAAATTGCTCATGTTTCATTCCTGTAGCCACCCAAAGAGCTCTGGCTCCAGCCATTCTTCTTCCTTCTGTGCATACTGCACTGCGTAATTGGTGTTTCATATCTATTTAGTTTGTTTGTTTATTCCTTTTTATGTGGATTTTCTCCACCATCTCACCATATTGAGTTGCAAAGTTACACTTTTTCCGCCTAATCACCAACGAAACATTAGAGGTTTTTCGGTTTTTGCTTATAAATTGAAAGTTTTATAGTGAATTACAGAAAAAAGCGAGCCGTAGTTTCCATCGGCTCGCTTTCGTTTCCTTAACAATCTCTTTACCTTTGATTCGTACCTATGTATGTTTTCTGAGTGCAAAGATACATTTAATCTCTGTATGATTTATGCACTTGTTTGACATAATTTCATAGAGCCGTTTTATTTTTGACTTGCATCAATTTTGCATGTACTTTCATTCATGAAGAGGTACGACGGTTTGTATCCTCCTGCGTCAACGACGATTTTTTCGAAGACGATGGCAGGATCGTTAGGTTTGATTGTCAGGGTATGGAATTCGCCTTCTACTACTGGGAGTGTAACAATACTTTCCACTACTCTTCTTGCCACGGTTGGGTAATAGATGGAATAGATATTTTCCTTTTTCTCATTGAGATTGTGGTTGAAGTTGACTGTTTGAACCTCTCCTTGATCGAGTTGCACACTATAAGTAAGTCCGCCTTTGTTAAGATAGTCGAGGGTGGATTTCACTACGATGTGTATTTTGAGTGGACTCTTCACTCCGTTTGGCATACGGAATCGATAGGTCAGGCTTGCCCCTTCCACACCTTTGGTATAAGGCATTAGGGTAACTCCGCTTCTTGTGCGTCCCATGTCTGGTATGATAGTCCATTTTGCTTCTGATGCATCAGATGCAGCATAGTAGTGTTCTGCTTCCATGACTACCACTCCATTTGCTTCTGTAAACACATATCCTCCGTTTGTAGGATTTTCAATGCGTTTCACTTCTGGCATCCTGTCTGCCGGGAAGTCATCGTTCCATGAAGTGTAACCGATATGTTTCTGAATCATCATTCCATTCCATTTTCCACCTGCCATTTTGAGGTTATAATCAGCACAAAGTGTAGAATCGCGCTTAAACGCCTGTTCTACGCGATCTGCCCAAAGATTACAATCAGGATTTCCCTCTTTGAAGAGTTTACGGTTCATGGCTTGCGCATAATACATTTGATGGATATTACCCATTGCTTGTATCGGGAAGAGTATGATTTGCTGATAAGCATCGCGCTGGTTCTCGTCGAGTGTGAGATACTGTCTGAGCGCATCGCGCTCAAGAGTTGCGTATTCATCGACCACTTGTTTCCATTCACCTGTATTTATATTATAGGTGTTCGCATCCATCATTTCTGCCGTGCATCGTCCGTTGAGTTTGCAGACGATATTGAGCAGACGGGCAGCTTCGTCTGCCTGTTTTGCTCCAAACTGTTGAAGACAGAACTGGCGGGCATGCTCTGTGATATTGTTGACATCGTATTTTCTTGGATTCCAAGCCATATCCATAAACATAGAGATGGGAAATTCCATTGGCTTAAGGTCGCCAACATTGAGAATCCACATCGCCTGTATTCCGTTTTCGTAGGCTAAAGTGAGTTGCTCCCACATATTCTGCATAGGAGTGACGTTGAGCCATTTAGAATTTCTCGGTGCTCCCACATAATCCACGTGGTAATAGAGTCCCCATCCTCCTTTATGCTTGCGTTCTTGTGCATTCGGTACTCTACGCACATTTCCCCAGTTATCGTCACAAAGGAGAAGAATAACGTCTTCAGGAACTTTCATTCCTTTGTCATAATAGTCAAGCACCTCTTTATAGAGCGCCCAGACTTGGGGCGTTTCGCTTGCTTTCTTTCCTGTTACGTCTGCAATAATCTTTCGCTGGTCTGCAATAATCTGCTGCATGAGTCGCGTATCGGCTTCGTCGCTCATGGCTTCGTCGCCATCGCCTCTCATTCCTATGGTTACGAGCTGCTCGGTTCCTTTCATGCGCTCGATACCTTCACGGAAGAACTGCTGCAACTTTGTTTTATTGGTATTATAGTTCCATGGTCCCCACTCTGCTCTTTTACGTGCATATTCCTGATGGTTTCTTGCCATTGGTTCATGATGTGAGGTACTCATGACAATACCCATATCGTTGGCCGTTTTCTCGTTGGCAGGATCGTCTGCATAGAACGACCACATCCACATGGCAGGCCACATCATGTTTCCTTTCAGTCGGAGCACAAGTTCAAAGACGCGCTCATAGAAATGGTGGTCTGCATAATTAGTACCAAATGTATTTTTAATCCATGTAGAAAGACACGGTGCTTCATCGTTGAGGAAGATTCCTCGGTAAGCAACTGCCGGTTCTCCGTCAGTATATATTCCTTGGTTGACATAAATCTCGTCATGTCTTTCAGTAGGCACGTCAGCCCAATAGTACCATGGCGACACACCCATCTGTGCAGAAAGTTCATAGATTCCATAGACAGTACCTCTTCTGTCGCTTCCTGCAATAATGAGTTGTTTTCCTACGGTTGTGATGATAAACTTCTCGCGTTTTCCTTTAAGTTGTGTTGCATCGATAAGTTTTTTCTTTGCGAGTTGGTCAATAAATTTAGAGTGCCCTATAGTTCCCACTATAATCTTTGCATCCGCCTGATGTTGAAGCACGGCATCTTGTCCTGTTACTCGCCCGAAGTCTGCTGCCAAAGCATGTACGGCAATATCAACGGCTTTAAAATCTGCTTCATCCGTTGTGATGGTTACTTGCTTTTGTGGGTTAAGGAGCAGGTCTCCTTGATTGAAATTCACAAATCGCTCTGCAGCCTTTATGGTTTGCATTCCAAAGAGGGCAACAAAAGCCAATAATGTTGTTTTGATGATTTGAATAGTTGTCATAAGTGTATATTGTTTTTAAGTTCGGATGCAAAGTTACACATTATTTCTCAAAAATGATAACGTTGTCCGTCATTTTAAACAAACAAAGTTTTGCATGCGAGATTTCAGTCGTTTTTTTATTGAGGCCTTCACTATATTCTCATTCGGGATGCATTCGGGATGCATTCGGGATTGACCCATTCATAGAAAGGCATAATATTTCTAAAAACCGAGTCATAAGTAAGTCCTAAGTAAATCCCAAGTATGTCCCATCAGATTTGGGACAATAATAGAAGATAGTTGGGAAGAAGAAAGGACGTTCTAGGGTAATACTTTAGGCATTTCACTATTCAGAAAGCGACAGAAGTACAGATGTCTCAAAGTTATAATCAAAAAAATCCGTCTTGCAGAAAATACTCCACAAGACGGACTGTTTATTTGTCGCTAAATGCTGAGTTCTTATTATTTAGTAGTATCGAAGAACATAGCTACGCGGTTGAAGTCAACCTCCTCTGAGAGTTTGTCGGTTGCACCGAGACCCTCAGTAGTGATGCGGCTGGCCGCAATCTTGTAACGCTTAACAAGAGCGTTCTTCACAGCGTTAGCACGTGCGATAGAAATCTTCTCGTTGATTTCTGCACTTCCTTCTGGTGAAGCGTAGCCACGAACGATAATCTTAGAATTCTTGTGATTACGCATGTACTTAGCAACCATTTCGATGCTTGCATACTGAGCTGCGTCGATGGTGCTCTTGCCCTGACCGAAGATGACGATTGGCTGGAGCTGAGTATTGTTTTCCTTAACGACTTTCACCTCAGGCTGCTTGCTCTTTTCAGCAGCGAGCTGAGCCTGAAGGTCTGCGATGGTACGGCCATCAGCAGCAATCTTGTTGTCCTTGTTAGCATTTTCAGCACGGAGCTCATTAATCTTGGCATTCAGGCCATCGATTTCGGCCTGGTCACGGAGCTGTGCGATTTTGAAATTGTGAGTACCATTGGTGTTACCGAACTTATAGTTCAAACCTACGTTAACTCCGAAGGCTGCGGTACCGAAGTTGTACTTGATGTCCTGACCATCTGCATTGAGACCATACACGAGGTTTGGTTCAATATAGAGCTGCCAAGCCTTGTTTGCGCCAAGGTTGAAAGCGAAATCAAGACCAATCTTAGATGTCAGTACATCGTTGTCCTGACCTTCACGCTCGTTAGAAGTACCGAAAGCGTGACCCCAACCGAGTCCATAAACACCGATTACCTCAAAGTTGCGAGGCTCGCCTTTATATCCGCCAAACCAATTGCTGAAGTTTGTAGTACCGAGTACTGAAGTGTTGAGCGCACGAACCAATGTACTGTAGCTACCGAATCCACGTGTACGGGCATAAGCGTCGCTTTCAACGGCGAGACCGAATACTGGAGTAAACCAGCGGCCTACACGAATTCCGGCAGAAGGGTTAATGTTGTTGAATACTGAAACACCTGTGGTCTTTGCACTCGCACCAGCCTTGATGCCTACATACCAGTTGTCCTGATTCTCACTTTCCTCTACAGTCTGAGCAGAGATTGCCTGTGCAGAAAAAGCTGCTACGGCAAGCATTAAAAATACTTTTTTCATCGTTTTTAATGATTATATAATATGTTGTAACGTTTAATTACTTAAGTTTCGAGCTGCAAAGTAACAAAAAAAAAAAATAACTACCAAACATTTCCTAAGAAAACTCTACGAATAGACAAATTTTTCCATCGAAAAGAACAATTTATTGAAGAATTTATTTTAATTTTGCATTTTATGAGCAGAATAATCCTTAT
The DNA here is from genome assembly GCF_002251185.1 of Prevotella sp. P5-126. NCBI lineage: Bacteria > Pseudomonadati > Bacteroidota > Bacteroidia > Bacteroidales > Prevotellaceae > Prevotella > Prevotella sp. P5-126. The sequence continues at coordinate 24,838 of NZ_NPIZ01000109.1, read as the reverse complement.
CACCGGAGGCCAACGGTCTGGAAAAAGTGAAAAAGCAGAGCAATTGGCGTTAACACTCAGCGAAAACCCTGTTTATCTGGCCACAGCCCATATTTGGGACGATGAGTTTCGCGAGCGTGTACGTCGCCATCAGGAGCGTCGTGGACCACAATGGACTAATATAGAAGAGGAACACGCACTGAGTCGTCACGATTTTTCAGGACGTGTGGTTTTGGTGGACTGCCTGACGCTTTGGGCCACTAATTTCTTCTGCGAAGCAGAGGTGGTTGACGTAGTGCTCGACAAACTGAAACAGGAATTTGACCGCTTGGTGAGTCAAAATGCCACATTCATTTTCGTAACCAACGAAATTGGATCGGGTGGAGTGAGTGCCAATGCCGTGCAACGCAGATTTACAGATCTACTGGGATGGTTCAACCAATATGTGGCTTCAAAGGCCGACGAGGTAATTCTGATGGTTAGTGGAATTTCAGTAAAAATCAAATGACAACATTTAATATTTATCCTCTCGACGATTCACTTCGTCCTACCATTCAGTCGAAAATCGACAATCTCAACAAACCCAAAGGCTCATTGGGCCGCTTGGAAGAACTCGCATTACAGATATGCTTGATAGAACAGACACTATCGCCCACCCTGCATCATCCCAGTCACTTGCTATTTGGTGCAGACCATGGTATTGAGCGCGAAAGAGTAAGCGTCTCGCCACGCGAAGTGACTTGGCAACAGATGATAAACTTCACACGTGGCGGAGGCGGAGTCAATATGTTCTGCCGACAATACGGTTTCGACTTGAAGATTATCGACGTCGGAGTGGATTACGACCTTTCATCTATAGAAGGTATCATTCCACGCAAAATCGCTTGGGGCACTAACAATTTCTTGCATGAAGCGGCCATGAGTCAGGAAGAAATGGAACAAGCACTCGGCATAGGCCGCGACATGGTGGATTGCTGTCAGAAAGAAGGGTGCCAGGTGATTTCTATAGGAGAAATGGGCATCGCCAACACATCGCCAAGCAGCATATGGATGAGCCTGTTTGCCCATCTGCCACTCAACACCTGCATCGGAGCTGGCGCAGGACTCAATACAGCGGGCATCAATCATAAATACGAGGTACTGAACGAGGCAGTAAACAGATTCAAAGCCAATGGAGGTCAGGAAGAGGATGCATGGGAGGTAATACGTTATTTCGGCGGATTCGAAATGGTGGCAGCCATTGGAGCCATGTTGCGTGCGGCAGAATTACACCTTATTATATTAATAGACGGATTCATCATGTCTGCATGTGCCTTGGCCGCAAGCAAACTCTACCCACAAGCCAAACAATACATGGTATTTGCCCATTGTGGTGACGAAAGCGGCCACAAACTTCTGCTTGACAGTATGGGAGTGCAGCCACTATTGAATCTTGGTCTGAGACTGGGAGAAGGCACAGGAGCACTTTGCTCCTTTGGCATTTTGGAGAGTAGCGTACGGATGATGCAGGAGATGAATAATTTCGATAATGCACACATCACCAAATATTTCTAACCATCGAAAAAAACAACAATCATGAGACTTCGCATAGACCAAACAAAATGGTGGGAGACTCCTATGGCAGCACTCATCTTCTTCACCCGACTGCCTTTCTGGCGACTGTGTTCACCCTCCAAAGCATGTTATCAGCACGTTGTGGAATACTGGCCTTTGGCCGGATGGCTCACAGGCGGAATCATGGCTCTAACATTCTATATAACAAGCGCATGGTTCACCTTGCCCGTAGCGGTATTATTAGCCATCATCGCACGAATCCTCACCACAGGGGCGCTCCACGAAGATGGTCTTGCAGACTTTCTTGACGGTTTCGGAGGTGGTTACAACCGTGAACGCATCCTTTCCATCATGAAAGACTCACATATAGGCACATACGGAGTTTTGGGACTGATTCTTTATTTTGCACTACTCGCCACTACACTTCTCGCCATCGGAGATCATGAAATAACCACCCTCACGCCTTCCTTCGCTTTGGATAATGCCGATTCCGCTTCAACACTTCTTCTTGCTTCGACAATTCTTGCAGCCGACCCATTTTGTAAGATGGTAAGCGGTCAACTCATCATGTTTCTACCCTATGCCCGTAAAGAGGAAGAGGCTAAATCTAAAACCGTTTATGTAAAATACGGACTCCAGGCTGGTCTCCGACTGGCTCTCACCGGACTAATGCCCTTAGTAGGTTGGGGCTGGATGATGAACCAATGGTTTGCCGTTCCATTTTCATCGATAGAAGTGCTGGTTGCCGTTCCGTGTATTGTATTCTATCTGCTCTATCTGCTGATGAACCGCAAATTGCAGGGATATACGGGCGATTGCTGCGGAGCCACATTCCTTTTAACAGAACTCTCGTTTTACCTCACTTGCGCAGCCACATTATAATGGCCCAACATCTCGGAACAGGAAAAAATATTCAAATGACCCTGTATTAACAATATACTCACCCACATAACGTCATCTTGCCAATACAAAAAAAAAGCGATGTCCCAACTTCACAGCAGAGACATCACGAAACAGGTATTAGTCCTTTTAAGGTAAAAAGATTGTATTCAGGATAACGTCTGCAAAGGTACTTCTTTTTTTTAACTAACACAAATATTTTTATATGATATATAACATGTTTTCGACCTAATTCCACATTTTTTACCGCTTTTCTTGAGATTTTAGAGATTTCTATTGTATCTTTGCAAACGAAGGGCAAACTATAGCCGTCAAGCTAACAAACATCACTATATCACACATGTAGCATAGACTGCTCCAACAAAAAGAAAACAAAAACGTATCACACAATATGACTGAAGAGAAAACAACAACAGAGAACGAAGAGAAAAAAAGCATTAGCTTCGTTGAACAGATTGTAGAAAACGACCTCGCAGAGGGCAAAAATGGCAAACGCATACAGACACGATTCCCACCGGAACCTAACGGATACATACACATCGGACACGCCAAGGCCATCTGCATGGACTTCGGAGTAGCAGAAAAATACAACGGAATTTGCAACCTCCGATTCGATGACACCAACCCCACTAAAGAAAACACAGAGTATGTCGAAAACATCATGAACGACATCAAGTGGCTCGGATTTAACTGGGGAAATGTGTATTATGCATCCGACTACTTCGATAAACTGTGGGAATTCGCCATTTGGCTCATAGAAAAAGGAATGGCATACGTGGACGAACAGACATCTGAACAAATTGCAGAACAGAAAGGAACGCCCACACAGCCTGGACAGCCAAGTCCGTTCCGCGACAGACCCATAGAGGAGAACCTCAAGCTCTTCAAACAAATGAATACGCCGGAAGCCGTAGAGGGTTCTATGGTGCTCAGAGCCAAACTCGACATGGCAAACCCAAACATGCACTTCCGCGACCCCATCATTTACAGAATCATTCAGATTCCTCACCACAGAACAGGAACAAAATGGCATGCATACCCCATGTACGACTTCGCACACGGACAGAGCGACTATTTTGAAGGGGTTACACACTCCATCTGTACCCTCGAATTCGTGCCTCACCGCCCACTCTACGACAAATTCGTGGACTTCCTGCAAGAAAAAGAAGGGCAGACAGAATACCGCCCAAGACAGATTGAGTTCAACAGACTCAACCTCACTTATACCGTCATGTCAAAACGCAAACTTAAAGCACTCGTTGACGAAAACCTCGTCAGCGGATGGAATGATCCACGAATGCCAACCGTTTGCGGAATGAGAAGAAGAGGATACTCTGCACAAAGTATCAGAAACTTCATCAACTCCATCGGATACACTAAGTTTGACGCACTCAACGACTACGCTCTCCTTGAAGCAGCTGTACGTGAAGACCTTAACAAAAAAGCATGCAGAGTGTCTGCCGTGCTCAACCCTGTAAAGCTTATCATCACCAACTATCCTGAAGGACAGACAGAAGAACTCACAGCTATCAACAACCCAGAGAACGAGGCAGACGGTACACACAACATCACCTTCAGCCGCGAACTTTGGATTGAGCGCGAAGACTTCATGGAAGATGCACCAAAGAAATTCTTCCGTATGACACCAGGAAAAGAGGTAAGACTCAAAAACGCATACATCATCGCCTGCACAGGATGCAAGAAAAACGAAGCAGGAGAGATTGAAGAAATCTATGCAGAGTACGATCCAGAAAGCAAGAGCGGAATGGCGGGAGCAGACAGAAAGGTCAAAGGCACACTCCATTGGGTAAGTGCCGGCCACTGCATCAAAGCAGAAGTAAGACTCTACGACAGACTGTTCTCCGTAGAAAACCCTGGTGCTGATGAACGCGACTTCCGCGAACTTCTCAACCCAGAATCTCTCACCGTGCTCAACAACTGTTATGTAGAGAAATTCCTTGAAGAGAAACAACCTGGAGACTTCCTGCAGTTCCAACGTATCGGCTATTTCACACCAGATGAAGATTCTAAACCCGGACACCTTGTCTTCAACCGTACAGTAGGACTAAAAGACAACTGGGCAAAGAAAAACAAATAAGAAACAAGGCAATTTAAATGCTATTGACTGACGACAAATTCTTCAACGACCCAGAGTTCAGAGAAATGCTCAAAGCATACGAAGAGGCAGCATCCAAAGGGATGCCGCCCTTCTTTGATGCAGACGACCTCATAGACATTGCAGACTACTATCGGTTGACAGACCAAATGGACAAAGCCATGGAAGTGGCACAAAACGCTATAGACCTCTTCCCAAACGCCACCCTACCCAATGTCTTCATGGCAAGAAATGCACTCCAGAACGACAACCTCAAAGAGGCAGAATACTACGTCAGTATGATTGAAGCCGAAGACGATCCCGACTATATCTACATCAAAGCCGAACTACTCATTTACCAATACAAGCTAGAAGAGGCAGAAAAGCTCCTTGAAGCAAAATTCCACGAACTCACCAATGATGACAACGGATGGTTCATCAAAGACGTAGCAAACCTCTATCTCGACTATGGAGAATACGAAAGAGGATATACATGGATGATGAGATATTGTGACGTCAAGGACGACGACTATAAAGAACTATTGGGAAGAGCACTCTACGGTACATGGAAACTCGAAGAATGTGAAAGCATATTCACAGAACTTGCCGACAAATATCCTTTCGACAAGAAATACTGGAAAGTACTGGCTGAAGCACAACTCTCACAAAACAAATTCGATGAAGCCATCAATAGCAGCGAATATGCAATTGCCATTGACCCTGACGATCCCGTTCCACATGGCATCAAGGCATCAGCATTAATGGGAAAAGGCAACTGGGAAGAGGCTGTAAAATTCTTCAAGACCGCCCTCAGTCATGCACAATATGATTGTAGCGGATATATTCAACTTGCCACCTGCCTCATCAACACCAATGAGTTTAAGGAAGCATTGGAATGGTTGGAAAAAGCACTCAAGGAAAGCGGGAATGCCAAAGAATACGCAGGAGCTATCTATCATCAAATGGCACTCTGCCAAGGTGCACTTGGGAATAACGAAGAGGCAAAAAACCTTTTGGATAAAGCAGAAGAAAAAGGAGAAAACAAAACAGACCTCTACGTGGCTCGGGCACATATCCTACAAACTGAGAAACAGTACGAAGCAGCTGATAGATATTTCAACAAAGCTCTCGAACTGTCAACAGACCAGATGCATACACTCATAAGAATTGCCATCTCCCTAACAGACTGTCAAAGATATAAAGAGTGTCTCCAACTACTCAAAGAGAAATTGCCAGTCATCGATGAAAATTGCACAGAAGGACTTTCACTTCTCGCACTATGCTCACTCAGACTTAACCAAGCTGAAGACTTTCTCTATTATCTCCGTCTGGCAGCAGAACGAAATCCCATCGAACTGCGCATGATACTCGGGGCATACTTTCCCGAGAATATGGCCACGAAGGACTATTACGATTTCGCATATAAACAGATTCATAAAAGCAAACAACAGTGAACTTTATTACATCACTCCTTGCCAACCTCAACTATGGCACCATATTCTTCCTCATGCTACTCGAAAGCACGGTCGTACCCGTACCATCAGAATTCGTAGTTACACCAGCAGCCTACCATGCTGCAGGAGGAAATCTTGATGTTTTCCTTGTCATACTATTCGCTACAATCGGAGCTGACTTCGGAGCATCCATCAACTATCTTGTGGCATACTACGTAGGAAGACCGGTAATCTATCGTTTCGCCAACAGCAAATGGGGAAAACTATGCCTACTCAATCAAGAGAAAGTAGAGAAAAGCGAACGCTACTTCGACGACCACGGCGTAGTAGCAACTCTCACAGGAAGACTCATACCTGGCATCAGACACCTTATTTCCATCCCTGCTGGACTCGCCAAGATGAACTACTGGAAATTCTTGCTCTATACTACAGTAGGAGCAGTAGCATGGCATTCTATCCTCGCACTCCTGGGATGGTACCTCCACAGCGTTGTACCTGAAGAGCAACTAAACGATAAAATCACAGAATATGCCGAATACATAAAAATTGGCATACTTGCCATCATGATACTTGCCATTGGCTATTTCATCGTGCGTTCGTTGCTAAAAAAATCAAGAAAAAAGTAAAAAAACAAAGATTCTTGTAAAAAGGCAGATAAAATAGACGTAAATATTTCTTAATACCGAATATTTTCCGTATATTTGCCACGTTTTCTTAAACTTTCAACAACGTATAAATTGCTTATGTCAAGAAACAATAACCATCTCGTAATCATGGCAGGAGGAGTAGGTAGCAGATTCTGGCCTATGAGTACCGAAGAAACCCCAAAACAGTTCATCGATGTATTGGGAGTCGGACGCTCATTGCTCCAACTCACAAGAGACCGCTTCGAAAGTGTAGTCCCCCATGACAATATATGGGTGGTCACAAATCGAAAATATGTTCATATGGTGCAGCAACAACTGCCAGACATGCCAACAAACCATATACTTTGCGAACCATGTCGGCGCAATACCGCACCATGTATTGCATACGTCAGTTGGCGAATTAAAGCTCAAGACCCCAAAGCTAATATTGTAGTCACACCAAGTGACCATATCGTAACTGACCCTGTAGAATTCCGACGTGTAGTAAGCGAGTGTCTGGATTTTACGGCTGATAGCGATGCCATCGTTACACTGGGCATGAAAACCTCAAGACCAGAAACAGGATACGGATACATACAGGCAGACCTGTCAAGCAGTTCTTTACGAAACAAAGAAATTTTCCGAGTGGATTCCTTCAAGGAAAAGCCAGACCTTGAGACTGCCAAACAATATATCAAGAAGAACTACTACTTCTGGAACGCAGGTATATTCATTTGGAATGTATCAACCATCGTCAATGCATTCCGCGTATATCAACCCGTCATGTCCAAACTCTTCGAGTCACTACTCCCGATATACGGAACAGAAAAAGAACAGGAGGAAATAGACCGCACATTCCCAGAATGTGACAACATATCCGTCGATTATGCCATCATGGAGAAGGCAGAAGAGATTTTCGTATGTCCTGCAGACTTCGGATGGAGCGACCTCGGCACCTGGGGTTCGCTGCAAATGCAGACCAGAAAAGACATCTATGGTAATGCATGCATCGGAAATAATATCACTCTCGTAGAGTCACACAACTGTATGATCCATACCACACAAGAGAAAAAAGTGGTAGTACAGGGACTCGACGGTTATATCGTAGCAGAAAACAACGACACCCTGCTCATCTGCAAACTCTCAGAAGAACAACGCATCAAGCAGTTCTCTGAAATGGATTAACCGAGTCTAAAAATCTAGCGATTTTATTTCGCACGAAAGAAAAATAATCCTTAAACCAAACAAGACTAAAACAATAACATAGATATGGAAGACAAGAAAGTAGCCCTCATCACAGGAATTACCGGACAGGACGGTTCGTACCTCGCTGAATTTCTCATCGAGAAAGGTTACGAAGTACATGGACTCCTAAGACGTTCATCATCATTCAATACAGGAAGAATTGAACATCTCTATCTCGATGAATGGGTACGCGATATGAAGAAAAAACGACTCGTCAACCTCCATTGGGCGGACATGACAGACTCTTCGTCGCTCATCAGAATCATTGGTGAAACAAAACCTACGGAAATATACAACCTTGCAGCACAAAGCCATGTAAAGGTGTCATTTGACGTGCCAGAATATACGGCAGACGTTGATGCAACAGGAGTACTCAGACTTCTCGAAGCAGTAAGAATTTGCGGACTGGAAAAAAGCTGTCGCATCTACCAAGCCTCAACATCAGAACTATTTGGAAAAGTACAAGAAGTTCCGCAAAGCGAAACAACTCCATTCTATCCCCGTTCACCCTATTCTGTAGCCAAACTCTATGGCTATTGGATCATGAAAAACTATCGGGAGTCCTACGGCATGTATTGCTGTAACGGTATTCTCTTCAATCATGAAAGTGAACGAAGAGGTGAAACATTCGTCACAAGAAAAATAACACTTGCTGCCGCACGCATTGCACAAGGCTATCAAGACAAGCTCTATCTCGGAAACCTCAACTCACTCCGTGACTGGGGATACGCAAAAGACTACATCGAATGCATGTGGCTTATACTACAACAGCCCCAACCCGATGATTTTGTCATTGCAACAGGCGAATACCATACTGTACGTGAGTTTGCGACACTCGCATTCAAGGAGGCTGGTATTGAATTGGAATGGCGTGGCGATGGTATAGACGAAAAAGGAATAGACAAGAAAACAGGAAAAATTCTTGTAGAAGTAGATCCTAAATACTTCCGCCCTGCAGAAGTTGACCAACTACTCGGAAATCCAGCAAAAGCCAAAAACACACTGGGATGGAACCCACAGAAGACATCCTTTGAAGAACTCGTCAGAATCATGGTTCGACATGACATGACCTTCGTCAAAAAACTCTTCCTTAAAGCACAGCTCCCAGAATAATTATAAACAAGGCGCCCCACAACGGGGTAAAAATAAACAAGATAAAAGTCAAAACAAAGACAACAATGTTGGACAAGAACAGCAAAATATATGTAGCTGGACACCACGGGCTCGTAGGCTCAGCCATTTGGAATAATCTCAAGCAACGGGGTTTTACAAATCTCGTTGGGCGAAGCCATAAAGAACTTGATCTGACTGACCAAATAGCAGTCAAACAGTTCTTCGATCAAGAACAACCTGATGCTGTTGTCCTTGCAGCAGCCTTCGTAGGTGGCATCATGGCCAATTCCCTCTACCGTGCAGACTTCATCATGCAGAACATGAAAATGCAATGCAACGTTATCAGCGAAGCCTATGCACACCAAGTCAAGAAACTGCTGTTCCTTGGCTCAACATGCATCTATCCTAAAAACGCGCCACAGCCCATGAAGGAAGATGTCTTGCTTACCTCACCACTCGAATACACCAACGAGGAATATGCTATTGCCAAAATAGCAGGTCTTAAGATGTGTGAGAGCTATAATCTACAGTACGGCACGAATTATATCGCCGTGATGCCAACCAACCTCTACGGACCAAACGACAACTTCCATCTTGAAAACAGTCACGTCATGCCTGCTATGATGCGAAAAATCTATCTGGCAAAACTCATCCACGAACAAGACTGGAAGAGTATCGAGACAGATATGAATAAACGCCCCATTAACCCCACAGACAAATTACGAGCCATCATCGGAGAAGGTAATGTCGATGGAAATAATAGCCACGAACGTATTCTAAAAGCATTAGAATTCTACGGCATATACGACAACAAGGTTGTTTTATGGGGAACGGGCACTCCACTACGCGAATTTCTATGGAGTGAAGACATGGCAGACGCAAGTGTTTACATTCTCTTAAACGTAGATTTCAAAGACATCATTGGAATAGAAAAATATTCATCTGTTTTCTACGGTGCAAAGACTAATGGTCTCGTAGATCGAAACAATTCTGAAGGACGTGGTGGTGCAATTCCTGCCCTTGGAGAAATCCGCAACTGTCACATCAACGTAGGAACAGGAAAAGAACTCACCATCAGAGAACTCTCAGAATTGGTAAGGGAAACCATAGGATTCAATGGTGAGATCGTTTTCGACACCTCAAAACCTGACGGAACCATGCGCAAGCTCATCGATGTTTCCAAACTACACTCACTGGGATGGACGCATCACGTAGAGATTGAAAATGGAGTAAGAAAACTCTTTGAATGGTATCGGCAAAGTCTGATATAGAGATCCTAACAATTTAAAAAAAACTAAAGCCTATGATTCAATCCTTTGAAGAACTCCGTAACAAACTGCAGCAGAATGGAAAATGCCGTAAAATTGCTGCCGTATGCGTCTATGACGAAGCCACCAAGTCTGCGCTCAACCAATGTGAACAACTTGGATTGGCAGAAATTATCTATGTAAATAATGACATACCAGAAGAAGCAGCCAACAAGGCCGTGGCCATGGTAAGAAACGGAGAAGCCGATGTCCTTATGAAAGGACTCATCGGAACAGACCAGCTTCTACGTGCAGTACTTAACAAGGAACATGGACTGCTTCCAGAAGGACGTATCCTAACCCACCTCACATTGGCAGAGATACCCACCTACCACAAAATGCTCTTCTTTAGCGATGCTGCGGTAATTCCATATCCCACTCACGAGCAACGCATCGAACAGGTAAGATACGCTTCAGAAGTATGTCATGCCATGGGCATCCGTCAACCACGTATTGCCCTTATTCATTGTTCTGAGAAACCAAGTAAGCGTTTCCCGTTCGTTGACGGCTATAAAGACATTTGTCAGATGGCGAAAGATGGCATCTATGGTGATTGCATCGTAGATGGTCCTCTCGACATCAAAACAGCATGTTCTTTAAAAGCCTTACAGGCTAAAGGTCTGCAATCACCATTGATGGGCGAAACCGATGTGCTCATCATGCCAGACATAGAGGCAGGTAACGTTTTCTACAAATCCATGACACTATTTGCAGGAGCGAAAACAGCAGGAATGCTTTGTGGAGCTTCCCATCCAGTCGTGGTACCTTCACGTGGCGACTGTGCCGAAGCAAAATTCAACAGCATTCTCTTCGCCCTATCAAGCCTACCGGATTAACTCAAAACAAGTCCTTTCCACAAAAACGGCACTCTAAAAGAAAGGCCAAAAAGAAAACAACAAGGGAATGAGATAAGTGCAGAAAGTCATTAACTAATTATCAAAAACTATGCGAATTCTCGTCATCAACCCAGGTTCAACATCGACAAAGATGGCTGTCTATGAAGACGAAAAGCCAATACTCCTTCATAGCATCACCCACTCTGCCGATGAATTGGCTGTCTACGATGCTATTACCGAACAACAGGATTTCCGACGCAATCTTGTCATCAAAGAACTGCACCGCGCCAATATTCCTGTAAAATTCGATGCTGTCATTGGACGTGGAGGCTTGGTTAAGCCTATTGCAGGTGGAGTTTATGAAATCAACGAGCAGATGCTCAACGACACACTACACGGATGCGTCATGCACAATCACGCGTGCAATCTTGGTTGTCTGATAGCACATGAAATTGCCATCACAATTCCAAACTGTCGCGCATTTATTGCTGACCCAGGAGTTGTCGATGAACTCTCTCCATTAGCACGTATCAGCGGTAGTCCGCTCATGCCTCGCATCTGTATATGGCATGCTCTTAATCAACGAGCCATTGCAAGACGATACGCAAGAGAAATCGGTAAAAGATACGAAGACCTCAATCTCATCATCTGCCACTTAGGAGGAGGCATATCCGTAGCAGCACATGAACACGGAAAAGCCATCGACACCAACAATGCTCTCGACGGTGAAGGTCCGTTCTCGCCAGAGCGTGCAGGTTCCTTGCCGGCAGCAGACCTCATTCGCCTCTGTTTCAGTGGAAAATATACAGAAAAACAATTACTGAAGCGAATAGCAGGAAAAGCAGGACTTACCGCACATCTTGGCACCAACAACATGAAAGAGATACAAGAACGCATCAAGAATGGAGACAAACAAGCACAACTCATTACAGATGCCATGATTTACCACACGGCAAAACAAATAGCAGCAGAAGGTGCAGTACTTTGCGGTAACGTTGACGCTATTCTATTGACAGGGGGCATGGCACATAGTGATTACATTACTAACGAGCTTCGTCGCAGAATCGGCTACCTCGCACCTGTTTATTGTTTTCCTGGAGAAAACGAAATGGAAGCATTAGCTCTCAATGCGTTATCTGTATTAAAAGGAACTAGCAAGGCACAAATTTACCAATAGCCCCAACACAGTAGTTAGATTCTGAGGAAAAGAAAACTCCTCTCTTGTTATTAGCAAGAGAGGAGAAACTATATGAAGCAATATCTATAATCAGATATTGTTTTTCAGAATATCCTTCCAACGGGCGTAAGCAGCAAGATACTCTGCGCGGTGTGCCTCATCCGGTTCAATCACCTGAAGTTTATCCAAAGAAGCAAAAGCCTCATTATTGTCTTTATAGATACCGGCACCGATACCAGCACCCTTGGCAGCGCCTACCGATCCATCTGTATCATATAATTCAATAGTTGCCCCACTAACACCTGCGAGGGTATCACGGAACAATGGACTCAAGAACATGTTAGCCTTACCAGCATGTATCTTGTGGATATCCATACCCATCTGTTGCATGATTTCCATACCATAGCAGAACGAGAACACAATACCTTCCTGTGCAGCACGTACAAGATGTGCACGATTATGCTTATTAAAATTAACACCATTGAACGAACAGCCAATTTCCTTGTTCTCCAAAACGCGTTCTGCACCGTTTCCAAAAGGAATAACAGTAACTCCTTCACTTCCGATAGGAACAGTAGCAGCGAGATCATTCATCTCTGCATAACCAACCTCAGGAGTTATATTACGATGAACCCATGCATTTAGGATACCTGTACCATTGATGCACAGCAGTACGCCCAAACGGGTTTGTTCTTCAGTATGATTGACGTGTGCAAATGTATTCACACGACTTTTCTTGTCGTAGTTAACATTTCCAAGCACACCATAAACCACACCTGATGTTCCGGCTGTAGATGCGATTTCTCCAGGATTAAACACATTAAGCGACAATGCATTGTTGGGTTGATCACCTGCACGGTAGGTTATCGGGGTTCCTGCCTCCAAACCTGTCTCTGCAGCAGCTTCTGCCGAAACTTCACTCTGAATGCTGAAAGTCGGAACGATATCGCTGATTATCGACTCATCAAAGCCATAATATTTGGTCAAGAAATCAGCGACTCTGTTATTTTTGAAATCCCAAAGCATTCCTTCGCTCAATCCACTTACTGTAGTATTGGCAACACCTGAGAGACGCATGGCAATATAATCACCCGGCAACATCACCTTATAAATTTTCTCATAAATGTCGGGCTCGTTCTCTTTCACCCATGCCAATTTAGCCGCAGTAAAGTTACCTGGTGAATTCAACAAGTGACCAAGACATTGTTCTGCGCCCAAATCACGGAATGCTTTCTCGCCATAAGGTACTGCACGTGAATCACACCAAATAATAGAAGGACGCAGCGCCTGCAGATTCTTATCTACACATACCAAGCCGTGCATCTGATAGGAAATACCAATAGCCTTGATATCTTCACCCTTAACCTGGGCATCAGCCATAATTTTCTTCAAACTCAATTTGGCATTATCCCACCACATCTGAGGATCCTGTTCTGCCCATCCTGCTTTTACAGCCATAATAGGAGCTTCTTTTTCAGGATAAAAAGCAGTAGCAACACACTTGCCTGTGTCGGCATTTACCAACGACGCTTTGACAGAAGAACTGCCCACGTCAAAACCTAATAGGTATCTATTTGACATAATACAATAGTTAATAATTTATTTATAATTCGTTTCTGCCTACAAAGTTCTTCATTTTTTTTTAGAAAATCGTCTTTTTTCATCTTTTTTTCTCATTTTTTTGCTCAATATACCGCTACTTTTAATTTTTTTTCCTACCTTTGCGCATAAAAGAAGCCTAATAAACAGAATGAAGTCAACTTCTATCCTGCCATGGCCAAACAAAAATCACGACCAAAACATAAAGTTCAGTTCATAAATGAAAAAGAAAATATTAATCCTTGATGACAAAGAGACCATCGCAAAGGTGCTCTCAATCTACTTGATGAGTGACTATGATGTTCAGTGGCTCCCCGACGGGCTACAGGGCGTAAAATGGCTTCAGGCCGGTAACACTCCCGACTTGATTATCTCCGACATCCGTATGCCAGGAATGCGAGGAGACGATTTTTTGGAGTGGATTAAGCAGAACGAGTTGTTCCGTCACATCCCAGTAATCATGTTATCAAGTGAAGATTCCACAAGTGAGCGAATTCGCCTATTGGAGATTGGTGCAGAAGACTATATTGTTAAGCCTTTCAATCCCATGGAGCTTAAAATTCGTGTGAAGAAGATTTTACCAAACTAATTTTGAGAAATCACATATAATATATGATAGGTGTTGTTTACTTAGGAAACAATCCAAAAACACAGGAAAAACTAAAATACATCCCAGGGCAGATGGTTCGTATAACCAATGCTTATAAGGATACTGCTCAATTGTGTACGCCTCACGTACGCAATGAGCATTTTATTGTGTTTTACGAACGTAGTGTCCGCAACGAAGACATCACCGCCATCACCTACCTTCGCAAGAAGTGCCACAATGTATATATCATTCTCCTTACCAATGCTATGACACCAAAGGAGCGTGATATTTATATGAAATGCGGTATCAATGATACCATAGAATGTGATGCGTCTGTTACGGCATTGAACAAGAAAATTCAGTTCATATCCGATCGTGAGAACATACTTTTCGATGACGAAAGCTCCAAACACAAAATTTTAAAATTCAAAATTCCACTTTGGAAACGTCTTTTCGATATTATATTCTCTAGCATTGCTATCATCCTGCTTTCACCTGTATTCATCCTTACTGCCATTGCCATTCGTTTGGAAAGCAAAGGACCGATTCTATTCAAATCGAAACGAGTAGGTACCAATTACACAGTATTCAACTTCCTTAAATTCCGTAGCATGTATGCAGATGCAGAGCGTCGATTAAAGGAATTAAGCAAAGATCATAACCAGTATGCAGAAAAGGATACTGATCAAAAAGAAGAGGCCGATAAGCAGAAGAATATTACAGCACCTTTGGGTGACGAGGCTGAGCAAGAAATGCTCACCATGGGTATGGAATCCGGCATGATGATTGGCGATGAAGAAGTGATGCTCATTGGAGACAACTACGTTGTAGCAGAAAGCGAATTCAACAAGAAGCGTGAAGAAGAGAATAATAACGCATTTGTTAAGATAGAAAATGACCCACGCATCACTAAGGTAGGTCGTTTCATCCGCAAATACAGCATTGACGAACTTCCACAGTTGTTTAACATCCTTCGAGGTGATATGTCTATTGTTGGCAATCGTCCGCTTCCTCTATATGAGGCAGAAAAGCTAACCGTTGACACCAGCATTGACCGTTTCATGGCCCCCGCGGGCCTTACCGGCCTTTGGCAAGTAGAAGAGCGCGGCAAAGGCGGCAATATGTCTGCCGAAGAGCGCAAACAACTTGACATCACGTATGGACAGACCTATAACTTCATGCTCGACATGAAGATTATATTCCGTACACTCTTTGCATTTATCCAAAAAGAAAACGTTTAAAAATTAGATTAACTAAATTGAGATGAAAAAAATCAAGAGACTACTATTGCTCTTAGTTCTAACTGGTGCAGGTACTGCCGCCCATGCTCAGTTGGACGAAAGTGGCATTAGCGCTGGATTCTTCGATTCCAGCGAAAACAACACGCTCAACTTTTCCACCTTCCATTTACCACCATTATCCGTGTTGTATGAAAACGCCAAACAGAATCCTCAGATTCTGTCGTTGGCAAAAGCGCAGGAGCTGGCACAGGCAGAAGTTGCCAAACAGAAGCGCCATATCTTTTCATACGTCACAGGTCATGCCAGCTATAGTTATGGTAAGGCCGATATGTGGGGAAACAGTTCGTCTGCTTATAGCCCTACACTTTACCAATTCCAGGGAACCGAGCAGAGTTATTGGAATGTTGGTGTCAATGTTGCCGTTCCATTGGAAGACATCCTTGACCTCAGCGCATCTGTTAAACGCAAGCGCATTGAGGCTGAACAGGCAAAATTAAAAAAAGACATTGAATTTGAAGATTTAAAAAAGGAAATTGGTATTCTTTATGTGACCATTACCAACAATTTGATTACTCTAAAGACCGCCAGTGAAAGTGCTGCAGCATACCAAGGTGCCGGCTCTTTGAATCAGGAAGATTTCCATCAGGGCAACATGACTATGGAAAACTATGCCTACACCAAGATGCATGAGCTCAGCGTAGTTCAGCAATACCAAACGCTTCAAACCAAACTGATGACAGACATCATCACTTTGGAAATTCTCTCTCGCACACCAATCATAACCAATGCTACAACAGACGTAACACTTGATGATACCATCCAGAAATCTGACAAACAGATTGCTAAGGAGAACAAAGCTGTTGACAAGCGTATTGCAGAAGAAGTAAAAAATGAAGAGAAACGCTATCGCCAGTTAGAGAAAGCTGAACGCGAAGCACAGAAAAAAGCAGAACGCGAAGCTGCCAAAAACAACAAAAAGAAATAACATAACGCCTTACTAATATGGATTTATTCAGATATATCGTCAGATTTTTATATAAGATACGTTGGTATTTGGTTATCTTCCCCATGATAGCCCTTATCATAGCATGGTTCTCTACCCGCCACATGGACCGCGTTTACGACACTAATGCCACTATTTATACTGGTATGATTACCGGCTACAATATTGAAGGTGGTGTGGGTGTTGCAGGTGGCAATCCCCAGACCAACATCAATAACTTGATGCTCATCATCACTACAGAGACTACTATCAATGAGGTTTCCCTTCGTCTGTTTGCTCGTTGTATGATGTATGGCAATCCAAACAAAGACAACAACTACATCTCAGCCGAACACTTCCGTGAACTTGACGCCCAAGTTCCTGCAGAAGTCAAGGCATTGATTAACCGCAACAGCGAATCGGCATCCTATGCCAACCTAAAAGCATACGTTAAGCCCTCCCAAGACAACTACATCTTTGGCTTACTTAACTATCACCCATATTTCGGTGTAAACCAAATCACCTCACGCTTAAAAGTGGTACAATTAAATAATAGTGATATCATTGATATAGGTTATTCTGCCAACGATGCAGGTATCGCCTATAACACATTGGATATCTTGAACGAAGTCTTCGCTCGCCAATATCAGTTGATTCGTTTCGGTGAAACCAACAATGTCATCAAGTTCTTTGAGCGTGAGGTTGCTCGCCTCTATCGTATTCTGACAGGTGCAGAAGATGATCTCATTCGCTACAACGTTTCGAAACGCATCATCAACTATGGTGAACAGACCAAGCAGTTGAGTGGTTTGGAAGCCCAACAGCAGAATTTCCGCAACGACCAATTGATGGAATATACCACTTCAAAAGCCATTTTGGACTACTTGGAGCGTCATTTGGGCGATCGTGCCAAAGTAATCCGCGCAAACCAGAGTTTCACCAACGAAATCAAGGATATTTCACGTTTACAGTCACGTATCTCTAACCTTCGACTGATGAGCGGAGAAGGTGGTGACCTCAATAATGAGGCGCAGGAAGAACTGGCAAAAGCACAGAAAGAACTCCAAGCCACTACACAACGTGTTAGAAAACTCACCCACGACATTGAAGCTGGTAGTTACAGCACCGAAACTGGTGTTAAGGCTCAGCCAATGATTGATAAGTGGCTGGATCAAATGTTGACCATGGAAAAAGTGAAAGCACAGATGTCAGCAACAGATATCATGCAACAGAATCTCGATCGCCAATATCTGTTCTATTCTCCTATTGGTGCCACCTTGGACCGTAAAGCGCGTCATATTGGATTTGTGGAAGGGAACTATATGGAAATGCTGAAAGCTTTGAATGCAGCACGCCTGCGTCAGAAGAACTTGCAGATGAGTACCGCCACACTCCGTGTACTCAACCCACCTATGTTCCCTTTGAATGCACAGCCTACCAATCGTATCATGATTCTGTTGGGTGCATTTCTTCTGACCTTCATGCTGACAGCCTTATACTTCTTCATTATCGAATTGCTCGATCGTACACTTCGTGACCGTATGCGTTCAGAACGCATCACTAAAGTACCCGTCATGGGTTGTTTCCCACGCGAAAGCAATCTGCGCTATCGCCGCTTCAACAAGACCATTGCCGATATGTCATTGCGCCAGTTGAGCAAGGCACTGCTTCCCCATTTCAAGGAAGGTCAGCAGAATGTGTTAAACCTCATCTCTACCGACTCAGGTAATGGAAGGAGCTATCTCGCTCAGGAATTGGAAAACTATTGGATATCCATCGGTCTGCAAGTTCGCCGTCTTACATACGACGAAGACTTCTTGGCAGAAGACAGCAAATTCATTATGGCAAACGGTATCAAAGACTTGTGCCCAGATATCTTGCCCGATGAGATAGCCATCATTGAGTACCCGAACCTCAACGACAACTCCATTGCTCCAGCATTGCTAAACATGGGTACTGTCAACCTCATGGTAACTCGTGCCAACCGCACCTGGAAGGATGTCGATCAGAAAGCCTTGAAAGAAGTAGAGGCCATGCTGGACGAAGATCACAAGAACACACTCTATATGTATCTGACAGAGGCAAGCCGCTATGCTGTAGAAGAGTTTGTCGGTCAATTGCCACCTTATACCAAGTTCAACAACTTTGTATATCGCATGTCTCAGTTAGGATTGACAGCCACTGAAAACAACAAAGCCCTGTAAATACATGCAGAATAAGTTCGCAACCTATACGGACGGAAACGGAGGAAGAGCAATATTGCTCTTTCTCCTGTTTTCAGTAGCTATCTACCAATTTGTATCGGTAGGTATCGGTCCCTTTGCCATGATATGTCTATCGCCCTTGGTGATAGCAGCTATCTATATAGCATTCCGTTGGCGCACCGCCACTTTTTGGCTATTGTTTTTTCTCAACTATTTATTGCACTGGTTCAACACAAACCGATGGCTACCTGGTGGCATACCGCTGTCTTTCTATAACGAAGCATTGGAAATCGTTTTATTGGCCATTGCCATCATCGATGCTCGTAAATCTCCATGTTTTGAACGTACTGGAAACATGATGCTCTATGCATTGATGATTTGGTGTGGTTTTTGCACCTTGGAAATTTTCAATGATACCTGTAATCTTGGCATCAATGTTTATGCTTGGTACACTGGTGCCCGCCTCATGGCTTTCCAGATTCTCTATGCATTCTTAGTCTATATTATCTATATCGACAAACCCAAAATACTCATATATTATTTGATATTTTGGGGCTCCCTCTCCTTATTCTCTGTTTTTTGGGTATGGAAACAGAAATATATAGGATTCACCTATGGTGAACATGCATGGATATATGGAAGAGGACGTAGTACACATATCATCCAAGGGGGAACACTCATACGTTATTTCTCAACACACAATGACGCAGCAAGTTTTGGTATTGGTATTGCCTCTACGGCTGTAGCATTCTTGATTTTTGCCTTAACCAGCAAAGTAAAAAAATACCGTTATTTTTTCCTCATCACAGGCATTGCCTGTACATGGGCGATGTTTCCTTCGGGCACCCGTACAGCTATTGTGTGTTTTGGCGCAGGCATTGCGTTCTATATTGTTTTAGCAAAATCCGTCAAACTGTCAGCCATTGTGGGTATTACCTTTGGCATTGCATTTTTCATCTTAGCTTTTACCAATATCGGAAACAGCAACGGCTCAATCAGACGTATGCGCACAGCATTTGACAGAAGCGACGCCTCTTTAAATGTTCGTGATGTAAACAAGGAATCCATCAAGAAATATATCAAAGAAGCCCCTTGGGGAATTGGCATAGGTATGGAACGCGAACAAGTACCTGCCAATAACAAATACCGTATCTTGACAGAAATTCCCCCTGACTCAGAATATGTATATATTTGGGTACGTACAGGAAAGATAGGCATCATCACTTTCGTATTGACCACGCTCATCATGTTAGGTGGAGCATGCTGGACAGTCCTGTTTAGGATAAACAGCCCATCCATGCGAGGTATTGGTGCAGGATTATGTTGCGCCTTTGTCTCCATCCAATTAGGAGGATATGCTAACCAAATATTGATGAACTTCCCCAACTGCTTTCTCTTCTATGGAGGTCTCAGTATGGTGTATGCATTACCCTTTATGGAGAAGGAATGGATAGCCTTCGAAAACGAAGAGTTAGCCAAACAAGCAGAGCGCAAGCGTCTGAAATTAGAAGAGAAAAAAGCATCAAGAGTATAAACACAAGCGTATAAGACACCTTTGGAACCCGTCATATCTATCATCACTATCAATTACAACGGTCTCGATGATACCTGTTCGATGATTGATACCATCCCCTTCGATGATTGTCCATTGGAGGTGATAGTGGTAGATAATGCTTCCAAGCAAGACGAGGCATCCATCATCGAAAAGAGATATCCCCATGTGAAGGTTGTACGCAGTAGCAAAAACCTCGGCTTTGCAGGAGGCAACAACCTGGGCATACATGCCTCACATGGGCGATATCTCTTTTTTGTCAATAACGATACAGTATTCTTTCGTGAGAGCAAAGTCAAAGTGAATCTTCAAGCCTTGGTCAATCGTTTTGCCTCATCTTCTAAGATTGGCGCTATATGCCCAAAGATACGTTTCTTTTGGGACGAAGCCCCCATTCAATTTGCAGGCTACACTCCCTTGTCGTCTATCACCATGCGCAACAGTGCTATCGGCTATGATGAGCAAGATCATGGACAATATAATACAGCCCATCCAACACCCTATGCCCATGGGGCTGCTATGATGGTCAAGCGTGAAGTTATTGCCCAAGTTGGAATGATGCCAGAATGTTACTTCCTTTATTATGAGGAATTAGACTGGAGTATCATGATACGTCGGGCTGGCTATGAGATTTGGTACGACCCTACTGTTACAGTCTTTCATAAGGAAAGCCGCGCCACAGGACAAAGCTCACCGCTTCGCATGTATTACATTACACGCAACCGTTTGCTGTTCGTCAAGAGGAATTATTCTGGTTTCAAGGGGCTCTGCTCAAAATTGTATTTAATCGGCATTGTAGCACCCAAGGATATGTTGCTATCGCTCCTTCATGGCAAGTTGCGTCATGCACTATCCGTAATCAATGGCATTGTTGACTACATAAAACTTTAGATTATG
Source organism: Prevotella sp. P5-126 (assembly GCF_002251185.1). Lineage (NCBI taxonomy): Bacteria > Pseudomonadati > Bacteroidota > Bacteroidia > Bacteroidales > Prevotellaceae > Prevotella > Prevotella sp. P5-126. The sequence continues at coordinate 3,488 of NZ_NPIZ01000109.1, read as the reverse complement.
GACATCTGGACACTCTTATACTTCTGTGACATCACATTATTCTGTCTAATATCATTTACGGTGATATATATGACGATTTTCACTTTGGCAGCAATGTTGCCAAAGCGTCATTACACCCAGAAAGTGAAACATCAGAACCGTTTCATCATTCTTATACCTTCATACCGCAATAGTAACGTAGAGCAAACAGTAGCCTCGGCATTAGGTCAGAATTATCCTCAACGGTTATTTGATATCACTGTCATATCAGATCGCAACAACGAGATGACCAATTTCCATTTGGCACAGCAACCTATTACACTACTCACCCCCAATTTCCGAGAAAGCAATAAGGCAAAGTATTTCCAATTAGCCATTTCAAATCTGCCACAATTCAAGCTCTACGATGTCGTTTTAATTCTTGAAGCTGGCAACATCATTGAGTCTGATTTCCTGGAAAAGATCAATACCGCCTACGAGAATGCAGGCACGAGAGCTCTTCAGGCACATCGTGTCTCAAGAAACAGCAAGAGTCAAGTATCACAGATGGCTGCTATTTTTGAAGAAATCAACAACACCATATTCCGTAAAGGACACAATCGTTTGGGATTATCTGCCAGTCTTTGTATGTCAGGAATGGCGTTTGATTTCGAATGGTTCAAATCTACAATTCTCCAATTTAAGGCCAGTTGGGATGATAAGAATTTAGAGTCTATTCTACTCCAACAACACGTATTTGTGGAATATGTGGAAGACCTTTATGTCTATGACGAAAAGCCACAACATGCAGAAGACTTCAACCGTCAACGTGGTCAATGGATAAAAAGCCAGTTCGTTACACTACTCAAGAACATCCATCATCTTCCTTGGGCAATACTGACTCGCCAATACGACTTGGCAGACAAGATTATACAATGGATGCTGATGCCTCGTATGGTGTTGATGGGACTTGTTATAATAATGAGCGCTATTCTCCCATTCATCTATATGTCATTGGCATTGAAATGGTGGGCATTGTTTGCCTTTGTTCTATTTATCTTTGCTTTAGCAACACCAGACTATCTTGTTGACGAGAATTGGAGTCGCTCTTCGCTTAAATCACCCTTGATACTCATGAGGTCCATTCCTGGTCTTTCAAAGATAGCCGATTTTATAGATTACCTCGACAAAAAGTTTCATCATACAAAACGATAAACTCTGTACACCATGTGGACTATCATACATATCATTGACCTTGCGTTATGGATTTTCATAGCGCCTTCTGTCATTTATGTATTATTCTATGCCATCGTATCCTTGTTTCATCACAAAAAAAATAAAACTACCATAACAAAGGTACAACACACCTATTTGGTATTATTCCCTGCCTATCATGAAGATGCAGTTATAGTATCATCCATCAAAAGTTTTCTGGAACAAACCTACCCGAAGACACATTATGATGTTGCTGTCATTTCTGACCACATGACAAAGAGCACCAACGATGCCTTGCTTGCGCTCCCCATCACGCTCCATCGACCTATATTCTATAAGAGTAGTAAAGCAAAAGCATTACAATATGCTATTTCAGAAACCAGGAAACAGTACGACCATGTGGTCATTTTAGATGCTGACAATGTGGTTCATCCTGATTTCCTTGAGCGTCTTAACGCTGTTTGTTGCCAAGGTTTTGATTTCGTTCAATGTCACCGTTGCGCAAAGAATAGCGACAACGACATTGCTGCACTTGAAGGAACAAGTGAAGAAATCAACAATACCATTTTCCGTAAAGCCCATAACATAATAGGAATGTCGTCAGCATTAATCGGTTCAGGCATGTGTTTCCGTTTTGAATGGTTCAAAAATCATGTATCCAAACTACAAACTGCAGTAGAAGACCGCGAATTAGAAGCCATGCTCATGCAAGAAAATATTTTCATCAAGTATGAGGCAACTATCCACGTTTATGATGAGAAGGTATCTAATCAAGACAACTTCCGTCGTCAGCGTCTTCGTTGGATGACAGGTCAGATACAAAGTCTTTTGTTCATGCTCCCTTATTTACCCAAGGCTTTTATAAAAGGGAACATCAACTATATTGACAAGACCCTACAACAACTACTGATACCCCGTTCTATACTTTTAGCAACAATACCTGTTGTTGCAGTCATAATGACCTGTGTCTGTTGGCAATGGGGACTTCGCTGGTGGGCATTGTTTATTGCGTTGATTATAGCCCTCTTGATAGCCATTCCTCGCCATCTCCGCACAAGAGCTATCTTCGGTAAAATTATCTCATTTATCAGGCTTACAGGCAGTATGCTTCAAAACCTGACGAAGATAAACATCAAAAGTAATGATTTCATTCACACCTCACACCATAAATAAAGCCCAATGGCAGAAAGAATCCACAAAAGTATATTGAATGCGAAAGTAAATCTCGTTTTTTACTTTCTCTCTTTATTCTTTGCTTTCTTTTCTAGGAAAATATTCTTAGATTGCTTAGGGGCAGACTTTATTGGACTAACAGGAACACTTGGAAATATATTAGGTTACCTCAATCTTGCAGAACTTGGGATTTCTGCATCTGTAGGATATTTTCTCTTTAAGCCACTTCAATCAAATAATAGAGAAGAAATACAAGAAATTCTTTCCGTTTTAGGATTCTTATATCGAAAAATTGGAATAATCATTCTCTTTGCTGGTATTTCTGTCAGCCTATTCTTTCCTCTTATATTTTCCAAAGCAGGTCTAAGCTTCTACATTATTTATTTCTCTTTCTATTCTTTTTTAGGCTCTGCCCTTATAGGATACTTTATTAACTTTAGGCAAATTCTATTGTCTGCAGACCAAAAAAATTATCTAGTTGCGATATATTACCAGAGTGCCAATCTATGTAAAATAGCCTTGCAGATATTCTTAGCATATACCTATAAGAACTTGTTCGTATGGGTATTCGTCGAATTCTTATTCGGTATCATAGGTTGCATTATCCTTAATTGGAAAATCAACAAAGAATACCCTTGGCTCAATGTCAATATCAATAACGGCAAGGCATTATTGAAGAAATACCCAAATATAACAGGAAAAACCAGACAAATATTCATTCATAAGATTAAAGACTTCTTGCTTATAAAAAGCGACGAGTTGTTCATCTTTATATTCGTTTCATTGAAAATGGTTGCCCTCTATGGCAATTACCTTATTATCTTCTCAAAACTCATATCATTATTTAATTCCATTACCAATACTATTGGAGCAAGTGTAGGCAATCTTGTTGCAGAAGGGCATCGCCCACACATCATCAATGTCTTTTGGCAAATCACAGCCCTTCATCATTTCGTTGCAGCAACATTATGCTATTCCTTATACAACTTCACAGAACCATTTATCTATCATTGGTTAGGATCATCATATATTATGGACCATAACATTTTGATATTACTTGTTATCTTTATTTATATTACCAATTCCAGAAACTCGGTAGATAATTTTAATTATGCCTATGGCCTTTATGCTGACGTGTGGTC